>DASZNX010000170.1:0-10747 GCA_035551075.1 Gemmatimonadales bacterium
CCTGCTCGGCTTCGATGCCAAAACGCCGGTCTTCCAGGGCGCGGACGAGACGGAGATCGGCGTATTGCTCCGGCTCGCGGGATTGCGGTGGGCGGCGGACGCGTTGCAGCTCGACGTGCGGCCGCCCGAGCTCGATCCGGCGCGCGTCCATCAAATCGTGTCGGATCTGCGGAAGCTGCCGTCGACCAACGGCGGCCGCCCCGATATCGGGTCGGCGGGTCTGGCGCTGCTCAGTGGCCGGACGGTCTCGGCGGAGACGCGCGAGCTCCAGCACCAGTTCGTCGATTTCCTGAAATTCGCGGGCAAGGAGCTGGCGGAGCGCGAGCTCGGCCAGCGCCGCATCGAGCAGGAAATGCACAACGCCCGGATCGAGACGGCCGAGGAGAAGGACAAGGCCGCGCTCAAGGCGGGTCTCAAGGAAGTCGAGAAGTTGCTGAGCAAGGACAAGCCGGCCGACGTGCTCGAGGCGACGGGTCGTCCCGCGCTCGCGGCGCTGTTCGGTGCGAAGTCCGAAGCCGATGTCGATGCCGCGGCAGTGGAGCTGCTGGCGGCGGCCGGCCTCTCGCCGGTCGGCAAATGCCGGCTGCGCGACGGGCGCTCGGGTGAGCTGTTCGCGTCCGAGGTCACGGTCGGCTCGATCTACATGATGAAGCTGTCGCACCTCGTCGACGACAAGATTCACGCCCGCTCCATCGGGCCGTACTCGCTGGTGACGCAGCAGCCGCTCGCCGGGAAGGCGCAGTTCGGCGGCCAGCGGTTCGGCGAAATGGAAGTGTGGGCGCTGGAGGCATACGGCGCCGCGCACACGCTGCAGGAAATTCTGACCGTGAAGTCAGACGACGTGAACGGCCGGAGCCGCGTGTACGAGGCGATCGTGAAGGGACAGAACCTGCCGAAGCCGGGAATTCCGGAGTCCTTCAACGTGCTGGTGAAGGAGCTTCAGGCGCTCGGATTGAAAGTCACACTCGGCACGACTGAAGACGTGGAGGAATAAGTGATCGATTTCCGTAGCGGCCACGAGCCCAAGAGCTCGAGCTTCGATTATATCCAGATCCGGATCGCCTCTCCCGAGGAAATCCGGGGGCCCAAGGACTCCAAGGAGCGTGAGCGCCTGGAGTTGCAGGGCCAGCGCACGTGGTGGTCATGGGGCGAAGTCACCAAGCCCGAGACGATCAACTACCGGTCGTTCAAGCCGGAACGGGATGGCTTGTTCTGCGAGCGCATCTTCGGACCGGTGAAGGACTGGGAGTGCCACTGCGGCAAGTACAAGCGGATCCGCTATCGCGGCGTGATCTGCGATCGGTGCGGCGTCGAGGTGACGCTGTCCAAGGTGCGGCGCGAGCGCATGGGCCACATCGAGCTCGCCGTGCCGGTGGCGCACATCTGGTTCTTCAAGACACTGCCGTCGCCGATGGGCAACCTGCTCGACATGACGCTGCGCGATCTCGAGCGCGTCATCTATTACACGAACTACGTCGTCATCGAGCCGGGCGAGCAGGAAGTGCAGGAGCGGGAGCTGCTGGATGAAGACCGCTACCTCGAGCTGCGCGCCAAGGCCAAGACCGACGGCGACACCGCGTTCCGCGCCGACATCGGCGCGCCGGCGATTCGCTCGCTGCTCGAGCGGATCAATGTCGACAAGCTCGCCGACGAGCTGCGTGAGACGGTCGCGACCGAGACGAGCCAGCATCGCAAGAAGCAGATGCTGAAGCGCCTCAAGATCGTGGACGCGATGCGCAACTCGGGGAATGCCGGCGAGTCGCGCAACGATCCGCGCTGGATGATTCTGGACGTCGTCCCGGTGATTCCGCCCGACCTGCGGCCGCTGGTGCCGCTCGACGGCGGGCGCTTCGCGACGTCCGACTTGAACGACCTCTACCGGCGGGTGATCAACCGAAACAACCGGCTGCAAAAGCTGATTCTGCACCGCGCGCCGGAAGTCATTCTCCGCAACGAGAAGCGCATGTTGCAGGAGGCGGTGGACGCCCTGTTCGACAACGGTCGCCGCTCCAAGGCGATTCGCGGTCGCGGCAAGCGGCCGCTCAAGTCGCTCTCCGACATGCTGAAGGGCAAGCAGGGCCGGTTCCGTCAGAACCTGCTCGGCAAGCGCGTGGACTACTCGGGCCGGTCGGTGATCGTCGTCGGGCCCGAGCTGCGGTTGCACCAGTGCGGCCTGCCGAAGGCGATGGCGGTCGAATTGTTCAAGCCCTTCATCATTCACAAGCTGGTCGAGAAGGGCATCGCCGAGACGGTGAAGCGGGCAAAGAAGATCGTGGAGAAGGAGTCGCCGGAGGTGTACGAAATCCTCGAGGAGATCATCGAGGACCATCCGGTGCTCCTGAACCGCGCGCCGACGCTGCACCGCCTGGGCATTCAGGCGTTCGAGCCGGTGCTCGTCGAGGGCAAGGCGATCCGGATTCACCCGCTCGTCTGTGCCGCGTTCAACGCGGACTTCGACGGCGACCAGATGGCTGTGCACGTGCCGCTCTCGTTCGAGTCGCAGCTCGAGGCGCGGCTGCTGATGATTTCGTCGAACAACATCCTGAAGCCGTCCGACGGCCGGCCGGTGGCGGAGCCCAGCCAGGACATGGTGCTGGGCTGTCACTTCCTGACCAAGGAGCCGGCGAACTTCGAGGAGCAGCTCGCGAAGGCGCCGCGCGTCGGCTCGCTGGCGGAGCTCGAGATGGGCCTGGCGGTGAAGCGGATCGAGTTCCACTCGCCGGTTCACGCGTGGCACGAGACGCCGGGACGTCCGGGGTCGGGCCGGTGGATCGGCACGACCGCGGGCCGCGTGATCTTCAACAGCATCGTCCCGTCCGGGTTGCTGCGTGACCTCGGCTTCCAGAACAAGACGATGCGGAAGAAGGATCTCTCCGAGCTGGTGTTCGAGAGCTATCGGCGCGCCGGGCTGGCGCCGACGGTGCAGTTCCTCGATCAGCTGAAGGAATTCGGCTTCCGGTACGCGACGATGGGCGGCGTCTCCATCGGCGTGGCGGACCTCGAGATTCCGACGGAGAAGGCGCCGCTGCTGCACGATGCGGAGCAGCGGGTCGAGCGGTTCCAGCGGGCGTATGCGACGGGCCAGATCACCTTCGGTGAGCGCTACAACAAGGTGATCGACGCCTGGACGCACGCGAACAACGACATCGCCGAAGCCATGGTGCAGACCATGCGCAAGGCGAAGGGCGGCTTCAATCCCGTGTTCATGATGTTCGATTCGGGCAGCCGCGGCTCACGCGACCAGATCCGGCAGCTCGCCGGCATGCGCGGGCTGATGGCGAAGCCGCAGAAGAAGTTGACCGGCGGTATCGGGGAAATCATCGAGAGTCCGATCAAGTCGAACTTCCGCGAGGGTCTCTCGGTGCTCGAATACTTCATTTCGACGCACGGCGCGCGGAAGGGTCTCGCGGACACGGCATTGAAGACGGCCGACGCGGGCTACCTGACGCGGCGGTTGGTCGACGTCGCGCAGGACGTGACGATTACCGAAGAGGACTGCGGGACGATCCTCGGCCTCGAGATGTCGGCGCTGAAGGAAGGCGAAGACATCATCGAGCCGCTGCGCGAGCGCATCGTCGGCTGCGTCGCGCTCGAAGAGGTCATGGATCCACACGAGCTCGATGAAGACGGCCGGCCCAAGGTGCTCGTCGAGTCGGGCAAGCTGATCACCGAGGAGACCTCGCAGGCCATCGAGGATGCGGGGATCGAGACGGTGAAGATCCGCTCCGTGCTCACCTGCGAGGCAAAGCGCGGCGTGTGCCGTATGTGCTACGGCCGCAACCTCGCCACGATGGACATGGTGGACCTCGGCGAAGCGGTCGGCATTCTGGCTGCCCAGTCGATCGGCGAGCCGGGCACGCAGCTCACGCTGCGGACGTTCCACATCGGCGGCACGGCGGCGCGTATCGCCGAGCAGACGGTGCGGAAGACCAAGGTCGAAGGCGTGATCGAGCACGGCGACCGGCTGACATTCGTCGAGACGCCGGAGGGCCAGAAGGTCGTCACGAGCTACGAGGGCGAGCTGATCCTCAAGGCCGCGGCGCACGGTGGCCAGCGCGGGGATGGCGGCGCGGGGAAGTTGTCCGTGCACTCGCGGTTCCAGGTGCCGCTCGGCGCGACCCTGATGGTCGACGACGGCAAGCAGGTGGCCAAGGACTCGATTTTGTTCACGTGGGATCCGTATACGAACCCGATCATGACGGATGTGGCGGGGCTCGTACGGTTCGTGGATATCGTCGAGGACGAAACGGTGCGTGAGGAGCTGGACGAAATCACCGGCCGGCGCCAGCGCGTCATCATCGAAGACCGTGAGAAAAAGCTGCACCCGCACATCGAAGTCGTGCAGAAGAAAGGCGACAAAGAGAAGCGGCTCCGCGACTTCGTCATTCCGGAAGGCGCGCAGCTCACGGTGGAAGATGGATCAGAGGTCTATGCGGGCCAGGTGCTCGCCAAGGTATCGCGCGAGGCGTACAAAACGCGCGACATCACGGGCGGCCTGCCGCGCGTCGCCGAGCTGTTCGAGGCGCGCCGGCCGAAGGACCCGGCCACGATTTCCGAAGTCGACGGCGTGGTGCGGTTCGGCGAGATCAAGCGCGGCAAGCGCGAGATCTGGGTGCATCCGGAGGAGGGCGAGGCGCAGCTGTACGAGGTGCCCGCCGGGAAGCACTTGCGGGTGCACGAGGGTGACCGCGTGCGCGCCGGCGACCGGCTCACCGAAGGTCCCGTCAATCCGCACGACATTCTGCGGATCAAAGGTCCTCGCGCCGTGCAGGAATATCTGCTCAACGAAGTGCAGGAGGTGTACCGCCTGCAGGGCGTGAAGATCAACGACAAGCACATCGGCGTGATCGTGCGCCAGATGCTGCAGAAGGTGAAAGTAGTCGAACCGGGTGATACCGAGTTCCTCGAGGGCGAGAACGTGGACAAGCTCGTCTTCAGCGAAGTCAACGAGCGCGCGGTGAAAAAGGGCGGCAAGCCGTCGACCCGCGAGCCGTTGCTGCTCGGCATCACGAAGGCGAGTCTGACGACGCAGTCGTTTATTTCAGCGGCTTCGTTCCAGGAAACCACCCGCGTCCTCACCGATGCGGCGATCCGCGGGGCCAAGGACGATCTGCTTGGTCTCAAGGAGAACATCATCATCGGGCACCTGATTCCGGCGGGGACGGGGATTTACCGGTATCACGACATCGAGATCGAGCCGCCGGAGGGCTTCACGCCTCCGCCGCCGCCGGTCGAGGCGGCGCTGCCGGGTGCGGGCGCGGCACCCAGTCCGTTCCCGGAGGAAGTGGAAGCGGAGTAACGAGGCAGGCAGGAGCTGTTGAAACGGCGCCCGGGAGCGATCCCGGGCGCCGCTTTCTTTTACATGTCCGAAATCTTCCGCTCTTTGGGGCTCTTCCCCGGAGTCTTGTTCCCAGCATCCGGGTGCGCCCGGCGATTGTGCTCTTCCAATTCGCGGCGGCTGCCGAACTCCGCGCCGCACGCGACGCAGGTGAAATGTTGTTCAGCCATAAGGTCTCCTAGCGGCGTGTTCGGGACGTGACCCGCCGCGGTTGTGGTTGTGATTGCCCCCGGCGCTGGCGGAATTCCCGCTGCGCCGTCGCTGCCCCTGCGCCCTCTCGCCCCGCAATTGCGCGCAGGAAATCCATCGCCGTCACGACGCCGACCAGGCGTTCGCCATCGAGCACCAGCGCCCGATGAATGCGATTGTCGAGCATATACTGCGCGGCCTCTTCCAGCCGCGTCTCGGCCTGCACCGTCTTCATTCCGACCGACATCGCCTCGGAGACGACATGCTCGCCAAGCACGTCCCATTCGGGACTTTCGGTCGTACGCGTGCGCTCGACGACATCCGAGCCGGCGTTGTCCCAAATGTCGGTGAAGTAGGAGCTGACGGGATGCGTTTCATCCACGCGCGGCTCCTCGGCGCCGACCGCCATGCGGCGCTCGCGGGTATCATCTTCCGTCGGCACACCCGGGTTTGTCGCTTCGAAGGCGAGGACATCGCTCGCCGACAGGACGCCGAGGATACCACCGCGCGCGACGACGGGCGCGCCGCTGATTCCCCGCGAGTCGAGTACCCCGATCGCGTCCCGCAATGTCATGTCCGGCTCCAACGTCACAACGGCGGGAGACATGATGTGGCGGACCGCGAGATCTTGAATCGTCGTTGTCATCAGAAAGGCCATTGTGAGTGGGTTCACGTGGTACCCGCGGGCCAGTTTGCGATTTGCTCCTGCTGCTCCTCAGTATTAGTCCTTGACCGATGAACCTCATGCTCGTGGTCGCGCTGCTGCAGGGCTCGCAATCGGTCTACCACGTATCGGCTGCTGTCGACATTCCCGTGACCATCGGTGCCGCGGCTGCAACCGCGCTCCCGTACGTCTATGAGACTCGTCTCATCACGCCGCGCTGCCCCTGCGATCCGCACGCGGTCAACGCGTTTGATCGCGGCGCGATCGGAAATAAGAGCGCCGTTGCCAAGTCGCTCAGTGACATCAGTGTCGGAGTGGTCGTCGTGGCACCCCTCGTGATCGATGCCATCGATTTGGGCGGCGTCAATCAGGCGTGGAGCGAGGACGCCGTCGTGTTTGCGCAGACCCTGTTGGTCAACGGCGCACTCGTGACGGCAACCAAATACCTCGTGCAGCGGCCGCTCCCTCGCACATACGCCGGTGACCCGAGCCTGATAAACCGGCCGGAAGGCTACCGGTCGTTCTACTCGGGCCACACCTCGCTCGTGTTCGCCGGTCTATCCGCGACCGCGATGACTATCCGCCTGCGCTATGGCGAGCAGACCTGGCCCTGGGTAGTAGCCGGTGTTCTGGGGACAAGCGTGGCGGTGGAGCGAGTGGCAGATGGCCGCCATTTCCCCACGGACGTCATAGCGGCAGCGGTGATGGGCACGGCCGTGGGAATTGTGGTCCCCGCGCTTCATTCCCGAGATCTCGGCCCAGGCGCGTCCGCTCGGAGGTCGCAGCACCGGGCCAGGGGTGGAGGCGAGGGCGCTGGCGGGCTCGTAGTAGGCTGGCAGCTCCATTTTTGACCCCTCGGGCACTTGACCTAAGTCGAACTACCTGCTTAGTTTCGCGGGCTTCGGAGCAGCTTTTTTTTTGGTTCATAGCGAGGGGTTTCTGCCGACTATCAATCAGCTCGTCCGGCGCGGTCGCCGTGACGTGGAGAAGAAGGAGAAGGCGCCACACCTGCGCGGCAATCCGCAAAAGCGCGGCGTCTGCACGCGCGTCTACACCACGACGCCGAAGAAGCCGAACTCCGCGCTGCGCAAAGTTGCCCGCGTTCGTTTGACGAATGGATTTGAAGTGACGGCATATATCCCCGGTGAAGGCCATAACTTGCAGGAGCACTCGATCGTGATGATCCGCGGCGGCCGCGTGAAGGACCTGCCGGGCGTCCGCTATCACATCATCCGCGGCACGCTGGACGCCGCGGGCGTGAACGAGCGCAAGCAGTCGCGCTCCAAGTACGGCGCGAAGCGTCCCAAGGAGGCCGGGAAGTGAGCCGGCGCAAGACCGCTGTCCGGCGTCCGGTGCCGGCCGATCCGCGCTACGATAGCCAGACGGTATCGAAGTTTTTGAACAACCTGATGGAGCGCGGCAAGAAGTCGTTGTCGGAGCGGATTTTCTATCAGGCAATGGATCTGATAGAGCAGCGCACCGGGCAGCCCGGTGTGAACGTGTTCAAGCAGGCGTTGTCGAACGTGAAGCCGGCGCTGGAAGTGAAGTCGCGCCGCGTAGGTGGCGCGACATATCAGGTGCCGGTCGAAGTCCGGCCGGAGCGGCGCACGGCGCTGGCGATGCGCTGGCTGATTCTCTACAGTCGCCTGCGCAAAGAGAAGACGATGGCCGAGCGCCTCGCGGCCGAGCTGATTTTGGCGTCGAAGGGTGAAGGCGAGACGATTAAGAAGAAGGAAGACACGCACCGGATGGCGGAAGCCAATAGGGCTTTCGCGCATTACCGGTGGTAAACGACTAAACGGACAACTTCGGGACCCTGCGCTAAGGGATCCTGCACCGAGGGGGCCGAAAGCCTTCCGGTGTGAGCGGAGCGAAACCGGCCCATATGGGCGCCTGGTCGCCCCGCGTTTTTGCTGACTTGAGGAAGGCAATGGCACGCACGACACCGCTCGACAAGTATCGGAACATCGGCATCATGGCGCACATTGATGCCGGGAAAACGACTACGACCGAGCGTATCCTGTATTACACGGGCCGCACCTACAAGCTGGGTGAGGTGCACGAAGGTACGGCCACGATGGACTGGATGGAGCAGGAGCAGGAGCGCGGCATCACGATTACGTCCGCCGCGACCACCGCGAACTGGACCCGCCTCGGCCAGCAGTACCGCATCAACATCATCGATACCCCGGGACACGTGGACTTCACCGTTGAAGTGGAGCGCAGCTTGCGCGTGCTCGACGGTGCGGTCACCGTGCTGGACGCGGTCGGCGGCGTCGAGCCGCAGACCGAGACGGTGTGGCGCCAGGCCGATCGGTATGGCGTGCCGCGCGTCATCTTCGTCAACAAGATGGATCGCGTCGGCGCCGACTTCGAAATGTGTCTCAAGATGGTGCGCGAGCGGCTCGGCACGCGCGCCGTGCCGATTCAGCTGCCGCTCGGCTCGGGCGAGCTGTTTACGGGGCTCATCGATCTGGTCCGCCAGGTCGAGATCGTCTATGACGATGAGTCGATGGGCAAGAAGTACGTCGAAGGCCCGATTCCCGCGGCGCTCAAGGACAAGGTCGCGCAGCTGCGACACGAGATGATCGAGTCGTGCGTCGAATCAGACGATGCCATCCTGCACAAGTATCTCGAAGACCATCAGCTGAGCGAAGAAGAGATCCGCACCGTCATTCGCAAAGCCACAATCTCGGGCCATGTGGTGCCCGTGCTGTGCGGCGCGGCGTTCAAGAACAAAGGCGTGCAGGCGCTGCTCGATGCCGTCGTGGATTACCTGCCGTCGCCGGTCGACATTCCGCCGATCAAGGGGCATCTGCCCCATCACGACGCCACGCACGCCGAGCGGCCCGCGGCGGATGACGCGCCGTTCGCGGCGCTCGCGTTTAAGATCATGACCGATCCGTACGTCGGGAAGCTGACGTTCTTCCGCGTGTACTCGGGCGTGCTGACCGCCGGCTCCTACATCTACAACAGCACCAAGGACCGGAAAGAGCGTATCGGCCGTCTGCTGCAGATGCACGCCAACAAGCGCGAGGAGATCGAGGAAGTGCGCGCGGGCGACATCGCGGCCGCGATCGGCCTCAAGGACACGCGCACGGGCGACACGCTGTGCGACGAGGCGCATCCGATCATTCTCGAGGCGATGCGCTTCCCGAACCCCGTGATCTCGGTCGCCATCGAGCCAAAGACCAAGGCCGATCAGGACAAGCTCGGCGTCGCGCTGGCGAAGCTGTCGGAAGAGGATCCGACGTTCCGCGTGCACGCCGACCCCGAGACCGCGCAGACGATCATCAGCGGGATGGGCGAGCTGCACCTCGAGATCATCGTCGACCGCATGAAGCGCGAGTTCAAGGTCGACGCCAATGTCGGCCGGCCGCAGGTGGCCTATCGTGAGACGGTGCGCAAGCGCGTCGAGGACATCGAAGGGAAATTCATTCGCCAGACCGGCGGGCGGGGCCAGTACGGCCACGTCGTCATCAACCTCGAGCCGGGCGAGCCGGGCACCGGCTTCGTGTTCGAGGACAAGATCGTGGGCGGCACCATTCCCAGGGAGTACATCGGGCCCGTGGAGCAGGGCGTGAAGGAAGCGCTCGAGAACGGCGTGCTGGCCGGCTATCCGATGGTGGACGTGAAGGTGGAGCTGATCGACGGCTCCTATCACGACGTCGACTCGAGCGAGATGGCGTTCAAGATCGCGGGCTCGATGGCGGTGAAGGAGGCCGCGCGCCAGGCGGGTCCGGTGCTGCTCGAGCCGATCATGGACGTCGAAGTCGTGACGCCGTCGGATTACATGGGCGACGTCATCGGCGACCTGTCGAGCCGGCGCGGCAAGATCGGCGGCATGACGCAGCGGGCCGACGCGCACATCGTCGCCGCGAGCGTGCCGCTCTCAGAGATGTTTGGATACTCGACGACCCTGCGCTCAATGAGTCAGGGGCGAGCAATCTACAGCATGGAGTTTTCGCACTATCAGGAAGTGCCGAAATCGAAAGCGGACGAAATCGTCAGTAAGGTGAAGGGCTAGCAAGAGCGTGCGTGGTACGTGGTGCGTGGTGCGTGGGACTGCACCGCCACTCACGTGATCGACCACGCACCACGCACAACGCACCACGCACCGAGGGTTTCATGGCAAAGGCAAAATTCCAGAGAGACAAACCACACGTAAACGTCGGGACGATCGGTCACGTCGATCACGGCAAGACGACGCTCACCGCGGCGCTGACGAAGGTCTCGGCCGACAAGGGCCTCGGCACGTATGTGAGCTACGATCAAGTGGCGAAAGCATCGGAGTCTCAGGGCCGCCGCGATGCGACGAAGATCCTGACCATTGCGACGAGCCACGTGGAGTACTCGACGCCCGAGCGCCACTACGCGCACGTCGACTGCCCGGGCCATGCCGACTACATCAAGAACATGATCACCGGCGCCGCGCAGATGGACGGCGCGATCGTCGTGGTCAGCGCCGTCGACGGGCCGATGCCGCAGACGCGCGAGCACGTCCTACTCGCCCGCCAGGTCAACGTCCCGTACCTGGTCGTCGCGTTGAACAAGGT
>DASZNX010000171.1:0-3369 GCA_035551075.1 Gemmatimonadales bacterium
CGGTCACCCTGTAGGCGTGGCGGGCGACGGTATCGACGTAGGCACGCAGCGCTGCAGGGACTCCGTCTCGGGCACCCTGAGCGCGTTCCATAACGGCTTGGCGAACTGACTCAGGCGTATCGCCCGGCGTGCTCAGCACGGCATCGGTGAGGCGCTTCCTGAAGAGCTCGTAACGCATGCTTCAATCTATCCTCACTCTTTGTCCGTTGCTTCTAATCCTTGACACGCCCAGTCCGGTGCAGCCTTTTGGAAGCCACCCAATTTCCCATCTCCGTAACAGCCTGAGGAATGGACATGAGACGTCTCACGTACTTCATGGGCGCCGTCCTGACGATGCTCTGGATCGGCACCAACACGCTGCACGCGCAGCAGACCACGGGGACGGTCCGTGGACGCGTGACCGACAATGCGACTCAACAAGGCCTCTCCGGTGTGACAGTAGCCGCGGGAGGCCGCAGTGTTTTAACGCAGCCCGACGGGCGTTATGTGATCAACGGCGTTCCGACCGGCGCGCAAACCGTGCGGGCGAGAGTCATCGGCTATGCCCAGGCAACGAGCAATGTGACTGTCGCCGCCGGACAAGAAGTTGTCGCCGATCTCGCGCTCACCGGACAGGCCCTCACGTTGTCCGAAGTTGTCGTGACGGGTTACGGTGAGCAGCGCGCCGCGAACATCACCGGGGCGGTGTCGTCGGTCGCGGATTCGCAGTTCAATCCCGGCCGCGTCATCAGCCCGCAAATGCTCATTCAGAACAAGGTTCCCGGTGTCCAGGTCGTCGATAACAACGATCCGGGCGGCGGCCTGTCGATCCGGATCCGCGGCGCGAGCTCAGCCACCGCGAGCAACGAGCCGCTGTATGTCGTGGACGGTGTTCCGCTCGGTACCGGCGCGGGTGGCGGTCTCTCCGCCGGCCGCGATCCGCTCAATTATCTGAACCCGCAGGACATCGCGAACATCACGATTCTGCGCGATGCCTCCTCCGCCGCCATCTATGGATCGAACGCCGCGAACGGCGTTGTCATCATCACGACCAAGTCGGGCAAAGGGCACTCCGGCGCACACGTGGAGTTCAACACCAACGCGTCGGCATCCCAGGTGACCAGGGTCCCGGACCTGCTCAACGCGGCGCAGTTCGCGCAGGCGGTAGCGACCTATGCGCCCACGCGCGTGGATTCGCTGCTCGGTCAGAACACGAACTGGTTCGACGAGATCGATCATACCGGCTACGGCCAGGAGTACGATCTTGCGCTCACCAACAACACCGGCGACATGGGCTACCGGTTGTCGCTCGGCTATGAGAAGCAGAACGGCATCATTCGCGCGAGCTCGGTCGATCGCCTGACGTTGGGACTCAACTACGAGCAATCGCTCTTCAATGACAAGTTGCACGTCAGCACGAACGTCCGTGGCGCGCGCAACGTCGATCACTTCACCCCGGGCGACGTCCTCGGAAACGCGGCCGCGATGGCGCCCACGCAACCCGTGCTGAATCCCGCGAGTCCCACCGGCTACTGGGACTGGAACACGACGAACGCGTCACCGAGCAACCCGGTCGCCAGTCTCGCGCTCGCGTCCGACCAGGGCACGACGTGGCGCAGCGTGGGCAACGTGCAGGCCGCATACCGGCTGCCGTACGTCGAAGGCCTCACGGCGAACGTGAACCTCGGCTACGACCTCACGAAAGCCGATCGGCAGACCTTCTATCCGAACAACCTGGCTGCGCAGATCCGTCAGGGCCAGGGACTCCTGACCCTCACGAACAACAATCAGGGGAATTCAGTCCTCGAGACCTATTTGGACTATTCGCCGCAAGTGGCGTACGGTCCGGGCATGCTCAACCTCGTCGGCGGATACTCCTATCAACAGTCGCACGCTGAGTATCCGACGCTGAAAGAGACGGGCCTGCAGAGCAATCTCCTCGGCGACAACGGTGTGCCCCCGGCGACGAATATCACGAACACGATGACTGTCACCGATTTCAAGCTGATCTCCTTCTTCGGCCGGGCCAATTACAACATCAACGATCGCTACATGGCGGGATTCAGCGTCCGGCGCGACGGCTCGTCGCGGTTCGGGCCGACCCACCAGTGGGGAACGTTCCCGGCCGTTTCCCTCGGCTGGCGGATTTCGCAGGAGCCGTTCATGCAGGGCGTCGGCGGGCTGTCCGATCTGAAGCTCCGCGGCTCCTGGGCGCAGACCGGCAACCAGGCCTTTGGTGATTACTTGTACTATCCGACGTACACGTACAGCGACGCGTTGACCAAGGTGCAGATCGGCAATCAGTACATCACCACGATCCGGCCGAGCGCCGTGGATCAGGGCATTCACTGGGAGAAGACGTCGGCGTACGACGCCGGGCTCGACTACGGCTTCAGCAATCAGCGCTTCAGCGGGTCGATCGACTGGTACGTGAAGAACACCAGCGATCTGCTGTTCAATGTTCCGGTCGCGGCCGGCACGAACCTCGGCAACTTCGTGACGACGAACATCGGCAAGATGAAGAACACCGGCATCGAATTCGAAATCAGCGCCAAAGTGTTCGAGCCGCGTCCGGGGCATGTGAATTGGGACGCTTCGTTCACGGCCAGCCACAACAGCAACGAGCTCGTGGGTATCACGCCGACCAAGAACGTGGCGCGGATTCTGACGGGCGGCATCTCCGGTGGGGTCGGCAATCTGGTCGAGGTGCTGCAGCCCGGGGTGCCGATCAATTCGTTCTTCGTCTATCAACAGCGTTACGACGCGCAAGGGAAGCCGGTCTACGATCCCGCCAACCCGACCAACATGTACGTCGATCAGAACAAGGACGGGCTCATCAACGACGGTGACCGGCGGCCGTTCCATGATCCGTCGCCGAAATGGATCCTGGGGCACACCTCGTACGTGAGTTTCGGCAAATGGGACGGCGGCTTCACGTTGCGGGCATATCTGGGGAACTGGGTCTACAACAATGTGGCGTCGACGTTGGGGGCATACCAAAACCTCACGGGCTCCGCGATGCCGGCGAACCTGCACGCCTCCGTCCTCCAGACGGGATTCGTCGTGCCGCAGTACTACTCGGACTACTACGTCCAGGACGGCTCATTCCTGCGGATGGACAACATCACGCTGGGGTACTCGTTCAACGTCAAGAACCAGCCGTTCCGGCTGTACGGAACCGTCCAGAACGCTTTCACGATCACCGGCTATGACGGGGTCGATCCCACCGCCGGCCTGAACGGGATCGATAACAACATTTATCCACGCTCGCGCACCATTACCACCGGCCTGAGCGCCCGGTTCTAGGGGAGACGCCATGAAACGCACCATTTCGATTCTCGGACTTACGGCTCTCCTGTCGGTCGCCGCGGTTGCCTGCACCGATCCCAC
>DASZNX010000172.1:0-1528 GCA_035551075.1 Gemmatimonadales bacterium
CTTCAACGCCCGCGCTCGTCCGTGTTGACCGTGGTCTTTTGGGGGGTCCCGGGGGAGCGAGCTCCACCCGGGTAGAGGCGCCGAAGGCGCCGGATCGAAGAGCGTGGGTTCGGAGGTACAGCGATCGATTCAGATGGGAACGGTGGATCTAAGCATGCGCGGCGACCGGCGGGCGGCGCAGCTCGCGCGCTTCCGCCATGTGCTCGGCGCCCCAGAGGATCGCGAACATCAGCTGCGCGGCGCCGTTGGCGAGGTAGACGGGCGAGATGCGCGCGTGGTGGAAGTCCAACGCGGCGAAGGTCATTGCCGTACGAACGGCCAGCGAGCGCACCTCGCGGCGGACGCGCCCGCCGTGCAGCGCGGACTCGATCAGCTGGATGCCCACATTCGCGAGACACGCTCCGAGTGCTTTCCCGAGCCAACCTTCCCGCTTGCGCCCGTCGACGTCCAGGAACGATCTCCGGCGGAGGAGAGGCCATCCTCCGACCAGGACCAGGTACACGCCGTGAGCGAGCGCCAGCTTGGACCACGGCTGCAGGCGCTCGACCGCCGGGCCGAAGTCCTGCACGTCGTTCGCTGCCGCTTCGCTTTCCTGCGTGCGCTGCCGCCGCAATGAGAATGCCGCGCCTGCGAGTGCCATCCGATACACGTGCGCATCGCTCCACGCGATCCCGTCCGTGGGCGTACGGATGCGCGCCGTGCGCCCCGACGCGGTGCGGAGGTTTTGCTACGCTGCCGCGCCTTCGGAGTGGTCATGGAATCCGGGAACCCCACCGTCAGGCCGCAGGCGCCCGTCATCGGGTTCCAGCGTTGGGACAAGTTGCTCTTCCTGCACTGGTCCATCCCGACCGAGCTGCTGCGGCCCCTCATTCCTGCGCGGCTCGAGCTCGACACTCATGAAGGACGCGCCTACGTCACCGTCACGCCGTTCACCGTCCGGCGGGCGCATCTGCGCGGAGTTCCGCCGCTGCCCGGAATCGCGGAGTTCCACGAGATCAACGTGCGCACGTACGTGCGCCTCGGCGGAGTCGACCCGGCGGTCTGGTTCTTCAGCCTCGATGCGGCGAGCGCGCTTGCCGTGGCGGCCGCGCGCGTCTCGTTGCGGCTGCCTTACTGCTACGCGCGGATCGCGCGCAGTATCGACGGTTCGCGGCAGACGTACGACGCGGCGCGACTGCTCCCCGATGCGCGAGCGGCATTCTCGGGTTCCTGGACGACGGGAGGAACCGCCGCGCCCGCGCAGCCCGGCACGCTGGAGCACTTCCTCGTCGAGCGGTACGTCCTCTTCTCGCGCGCGTTCGGCGACAAGCTCTTCCGGCTGCAGGTACATCACGAGCCGTGGCCGCTGCAGGCCGCGCACGGCGTTGCGGTGAGACAGACGCTGGCGAGCGCGGACGGATTGCCGCAGCTCGAAGGCGAGCCGCTCGCCCAATACTCCGAGGGCGTCGACGTCGACTTCTTCGCGCCTGCGATCGTGTGACGAGCGCCGCGACTATCAGTGCGGCGTCGTTGCCTGTTCCGCCGTAGG
>DASZNX010000173.1:0-1895 GCA_035551075.1 Gemmatimonadales bacterium
GCGTTCGCCTGCTTCAAGGCCGGAACGAGTGACGCATAGATATCGGCGGCGACCCGGACGAGAGGCGCGTCAGCCTGGGCACCGAGTTGTTCGGGCGTGACCATGCGGTTCTTGGCGCCCGAGATGACGGCGTGCACCGCGCGGGGCGGATACGCCTTGGGAGACAACTGCTTCGACTCGAGGAGGCGTTTGACGAGTCTTTCGGAGTCGTCGGCGTCGTAGATCGTGAAATTGGGCCCGAATCCCAGCAGCGGCGCCTCGCGGCGCAGCAACCGAGCCGATAGCGAATGGAACGTGCCGATCCACAGCCCGCGCGGATCGCTGCCGAGGAGCTGCGCGACGCGCGTGCGCATCTCGCCGGCGGCCTTGTTCGTGAATGTGACGGCAAAGATCCGTTGCGGAGCAACGTTGTGCTGCGTGATGAGATGGGCGATCCGCGCCGTCAGGACACGGGTCTTCCCCGACCCGGCACCGGCGAGCACGAGCAGCGGGCCTTCGGGGTATTCGACGGCTTCCTTCTGAGCGGGATTGAGAGGCAGAGGAGAGCTCATGCTCGTTAACCGGATCACGTTGCCAGTGGAAACTCCAGCACAAATACTGACCCCCGACCCTGCGCACCCGGCTGATAGAAAACCCGGCCTCCATGCTGCTGCTCGACGATGCGGCGTGCCAGCGCGAGGCCGATGCCCCACCCGCCGGTCTTGCTGGAGATCCCCGGCTCAAACAGCTGGGTTTGCATGTTCGCCGCGACGCCCGGCCCATCGTCGCGCACGCGCACACGACCAATCGAGTCGGCGGCTTCGACCTCGACGTCGATGCGTCCACCGCGGCCGCTCAGGGCATCGACGGCATTCTTCACGATCACCTCGAGCGCCCACTCGATGAGCACCGGGTCGCCCATGGCGACAGGGCCCGTGTCCCGCGACGTCAGCGTCATCGTGACCGAGTGCGCGAGCGTCGGCAGGCGGGGACGGAAATACGCCACGACCCGCTCGGCGATCGTGCCGAGACCCACCGGTTCGCGCCGCGCCGGCCTGCCGATGCGCTCGAACCGCTTGGCGACTCGCTCCAGCCGTTCGGCATCCGCTTCAAGATGTGGCACGAGCTCGCTGCCGGGCGTACCCGGATTCTCCCGCAGGTAATCAATCCAACCCGTGAGACTCATGAGCGGCGTGCCGAGCTGGTGCGCCGATTCACGGGCCATGGCGACCCAGAGTCGATCGCGCGCGGCGCTCACACGCGCCTGCATGGCCCACACCGCCAGCAGAACGAGGCAGAGGAACATCATGCCTTGCAGCACGGCGAGACCGGTGAACGCGCGCGCCGCCGGCAGGGCGCCGTAATGGATCATGCCGACGCCCGGCTGGATGAGAGGTTGATTGATCCGGTCGAGCTCGGCGATCCACTGCCGCTGCTCGGTCTCACTCGCGTTCACACCGAATGGCGCGTTGTCGAGCGCCGTGATCCGGCCGGCGGTATCAGTCACGGCGATGGGAATGCCGAGGTGCCGCACCTCATCGGCGAGCGCGAGCAGCGCGTCGGCGGCGGCACCCTCACGGGGATCGTTCAGACCGGCGAAGACATGCCCGAGCAACCGGCTGGTGTCGCGCGCGTCATTGCGGAGGTGGCGGGCCACGATCCACGCGTAGCCGACGGAGAGCACGCCGAAGAGCAGCGCGGTCGCGATGAGCGCGGGTGGCCCCGCGCGGCGCCACGATACCCTAGGCAAGCCGGTCAGTGCCGACATACGGCACCAACGCCGGCGGCAGGATCACCGAGCCGTCGGGTTGCTGATGCGTCTCGAGCAACGCCGCGATCGTGCGCGGCAGCGCGACGCCCGACGCGTTGAGCGTGTGCACGAACTCCGGCTTCTCACCGGGACGGGGCCGGCAGCG
>DASZNX010000174.1:0-6325 GCA_035551075.1 Gemmatimonadales bacterium
ACCGGCACCTACGTCAAGCTCGCGATTCTCGCAAACGTGGCGATTCTCCTGGTCTATCTCGCAACTTGCGCGGCGGTGTGGCGCCTGCGGCAGCTCGATGCGGGCGCGGCCGAGAAGCCGTTCGTCATGCCGTTCGGACGCGTCGTGCCCTTGTTGGCGGGTGCGTTGATCGTGGCATTGCTGAGGCGAGCGACGGGCCAGGCCTGGCTGCTCACAGGAGGCGTCGCGGCCGTCGCTTCGCTTGGTTTCCTGGCGCGAGGTCTAAGCCGACGGAGTCCTCGGTATAGACCGTCTGCCGAGAAATACCGCGATTGAAAGGACCACGAGGATCACCAGCCAGTCGATGATCGGTACCGCCACGAAGAAGACCGCTCGGCCATAGCCCGTCAACACATCATACAGATAGATCGCGACAGATCCGACGGACACGAGCAACATGACGTAATACAGCGTCGTTCGCGCCGATGCGGGCCACGCAGTCGCGAACTTATCGGCCCACAGGAGTGCAATGAACGGCGCGAGTATCCAACCGGTGAAGAGGATGACGAGAAAGACGGATGGACGGCCGTGAATGAGCATCAAGACGAGTGAGCCAACCGCGCTGATTGCCAGTGTCCACCTGGCAAGCTGCCGCATGTCTACCCGCACAACGCGGCGGCCATGGTCACCGCGATCTCGGCCGCCGGCAGATAGGGCAGGGACCCATCCGCGGCTCCTTACCATAAGTGAGCTGCACGGGGCCGAGCGTCACCGCGGTGTCGGTCAGCGTCACCGTTAAGGTCATCATTCCGCCCACCACTCGACCACTGAATCGCGCGGGATGCAGGATGCCACGTTCGACGGGATACGCGGTGATGTCATGTTCGCCGGGGACGTTGAAGAGCCCGCTCGAATCGGGCACGATGTCCTGATGGACGTCGCCCCAGGTACAGCCGATGTGCACGTGCGCGCTGGTATCGTCCGCAATCAGCCCCGCGTTCTCGCCACCCCATGTGCCCGCGATACTGCCCTTGGGGGGATTCACGCCGGTAGGATTACAGGGGCCGTACACGGCGGCGATCGCTGCGAGCGTCACTGCTGCCTTGGTGAGCATGCTCATTAGAATCTACCCCGCCGATCAGGGGGGCGTCACTTCGTCGCGGCGCGTAGCGCTCGAAACGCCCTCGCCAGATCGGGCATCTGGTGGTTCGCATTGAGCCCGCTTGGCTGCGGCAATAGCCACAATTGCGCAGGGCCGATGGACTCTGGCTGCGGACCAATGACCGCCTTCGGTCGACCAAAGGCCATTCGATAGGCCCCGATCCCCACGACCGCCACCCACGCAGGCTTGTAGCGCTTCACCTTGCGCGCGAGCCGCCGCGCTCCGGCCACGTACTCGTCCTTGTCCAGCTCGGCCGCCGACGCAGTCGCCCGCGCGACGAGATTGGTGATTCCGTAGCCGTACTCGAGCAGCTCGCGCTCTTCCCACGGCTTGAGAATCCGCGGCGTGAACCCGGCATGATGCAGCGCCGGCCAGAAGCGATTGCCCGGCCGCGCAAAGTGGTGCCCCGTCGCGCCGGAGTAGAGGCCGGGGTTGATCCCGCAGAACAAGACCCGCAGCCTTAGCGCAATCACATCCGGGACCGTCCGCCCCGCCGCCGCGAGCACTTCGGCCCGCGTCGGACGTTTGGGGTTTCTCAAAGCAACGGATTGCCTGTCATCCACAGCCTGGAGCCTCTCGGTGACCCCTCACGCCGTCAATCCGATCCTCAACGTTTCGAGCTTTGCGCAAAGCGTCGAATGGTTCAAGAAACTCGGTTGGGAAGTCGCGTGGCAATGGGGCGACCCGCCGAACTTCGGCGCCGTGTGCGCCGGCAAGGTCGAAATCTTCCTGTGCCAGGGCGCTCAGGGCGGGCGCGGCCGCGGCACCAACACGCAAACCTTTGGCTCCTGGGACAACGAGAAAGCGGACAAGGGCTGCTGAATGTCGCTCTGGGTGGACGACGTCGATGCGGTTTACGACCACTGCCTGAAGCAGGGACTCGACGTCACGTGGCCGCCTACCGATCACCCGTGGCACGTACGCGAGATGCATCTACGCCATCCGGACGGACACGTCTTCCGGATCGGTAAAGGGCTGGAGGAGGAGGGAGAGCGCTAGCGCCTAGGACACATGGCCGAGCAGCAGCCGCGCGTACAGCCCCAAACACACGCCCAGAGATACGCAGCCGATTCCCAACACGAGCGCCACAAGGGGCGTGCGAACGATCACCGGGGCGAACGCCAGCACGATCACCGACCCGAGGATGACAATCACCGAAGCGACGAGCGCGACCTGAAAGGTCCGGAGCACTGACCGCTTTTCGCCGAGGAGTCGCGAGAACTTCTCGAGACCGGCCCTGATCTCCGTCAGTTGCGACTTCGTGTCGGCGGCACGGACCAGTTCGAACACCCGGAAGTAATCGGCAACGATGTATGCCGCGTCTACTTTTCCTCGATCGGCGCTGGTGTGCGTGCGCAGAATCGTCGCCGCTTCGAGCATCGCCGCCTGCAGGAGCTGCAGGCGGTACAGAGTGAATGCACCGAGCAGCGCGATCGCCGCGGCGAGCGCCTGGGCGATCGTGCTGAAGGTGTAGTAGAGTGCGTTCTCCAACTAGCGGGCGACCGCAATCGTCAGATTGCGAAACTCGACCGGCCCGTGATCGCCCTGCAGCATGATCGGCCCGGGCTTCTCCTCATTGCTGTCGAGCGCCCCACCGGTCGGGCCCGGAATGTTCGCCTCGCAAATGACGGTCTTGCCGTTGAGCACCACGGTCACGCGGCGTCCCACGAGTGTGATGTCGTATGTCTGCCACTCGTTGGCGCCCTTCACCGCGTTCTCATTGGGAATGAGAAAGCCGTAGATCGCGCCGGTGCCCCCGGTGGCCTCTGCCCGGCTCGCTACCGAGTCCTCGATCTGCGCCTCATAGCGCCCGCGCAGATACACGCCGCTGTTGCCGTCCGGCGGATACTTGAACTCGACGTGCAGCTTGAAATCGCCGTACGTCTGATCGGTCACGAGATTCCCGCCGCGCTTGGTGTTCGTGAGAATGCCGTTGATCGCCTTCCACTGATTCTCGCCGCCCGTCACGTGCCATCCGCCGGTGCTCGTGCCGTTGAACATCTTCTGCGGTGCGCCCCATTGCGGCGTGCGCGGGTGTATCAGCGCCGGCGCGCGATGCCCGCTCCAGGTCAGCTGCTTTCCGTCCGACGTCGTGAGCGTTCCGGCGAGCGAATCGCCCGCGAATACGCCGGTGAACTGGAAGTCACCGTTGCCACCCTCCCACTGCGGCGGGAGCGACCACTTCAGTGTGTCGTTCGCGAACTCGAGCCGCGAGATCGGCCGAACGCTGCCGACCACACCGACCATGCGGCCCACGAGCACGCGATTGCCCGACCACCAAGTGGCGAGCCATGACGGGAGGTGTTGGCCTTCAGCGGTGACGAGAGTCAGATCCCACTGCCCGACGACCGGCGGGCGGGGAGGGGGCGGAGGGGGGGCCCCCTGCCCGCGGAGTGTGGATCCAACGAGGAACGCTGCGGCGACGAGGCATGCAGTGCGCATTGAAACACTCGAATCTGTGGGGGAGTGGATAATAGCACGCAACCTGACGGCGTCCACGAGCTGCGGTCGCCGGGATCACTGACCAGCGCGGCTGCAAGAGTGCGGAAGCATTAATCCCTGAACTGTAATGGCGTGGGGTATCAGTGATCATGACCGTACTTCAGGCCTTCGAATCGCCCCTCGAGCGCGAGGAGTTGTGCAGCCTGCTCATCGCGCGCGTGCGAGACTACGCCATTTTCATGGTGAGTCCCGACGGAAAAGTGATGTCGTGGAATGACGGGGCTCGACTGATCAAAGGCTACGCCCGCGACGAAATCGTGGGCCAGCCGATTTCCATCTTCTATACGCCCGAAGACAACGCGCGCGGCCAGCCCGACGCGCTGCTGCAGGAGGCCGCCGCGAAGGGCCGCGTGCAAGCCGAAGGTTGGCGGGTCCGGAAGGACGGCAGCCGGTTTTGGGCCGATGTCGTCATCACCGCGCTGCGCGACTCGGCGGGACAGCTCACCGGCTACGCAAAAGTCACCCGCGACTTGACCGAGCGGCGGCGGACGGAAGCGGCGATGGAAGAGCTCTCGGGACGACTCTTTCTGCTGCAGGACGAGGAGCGCAAACGCTTCGGCGCGCAGCTTCACGATCAAACGAGCACGTCCATCGCGTCGGCACTCACCAAGCTGTATCGCGTCCGCGCCGCGGTCGGGGACAATCGCGTCGCGCAAGATGACATCAATGAAGCGATCCGGGACGTCGAAGAAGTCGGCGATGTCATTCGGCGCGTCGCCCACATGCTGCATCCGTCGCGGCTAGAGCGCGGTGGTCTCGTTGATACGCTGCGGTGGTACGTCAAGGCGTTGTCGGAGCAGATGGGTCTCGCCGTCAAAGCGGATTTACCGGAGACCCCGGTGAAACTGTCCAAAGAAGGTGAAATTGTCCTGTTTCGCCTGGTCCAGGAATGTCTGAGCCGCATGCTCGGTCCCCACAGCGCGCAGCAGGCCACTGTCCACTTGTCGGCTGACGGCGACGCCACGATCCAGATCAGCATCGAGGGCGCCGTTCGCGGGGGCCAGCTCGAGACGGAGCAGCGCCGCAGAGGTGACATCGGGATGGGATTTGCAGGGCTGCGCGAGCGGCTGCGCCGTCTCGGTGGCACACTCAAGGTGACTTCGGGCGGGACCACCTCGGTTGTGGAAGCAACGGTGCCAGTGTCCGGCTAGATACAAATGGTTGCCGCGGTCGCGCACGCGCGCGACCTTTGGTCGCCATGATCCTTCCACTCTTACTGGTTCTCGCGCAGCAACAAGCTCCACTTCGCGATCTCGACGGTTACATCACTCAGGCAGTCAAAGACTGGCGCGTCCCCGGCCTCGCGATCGTCGTCGTGAAGGACGACTCGGTCGTTTTCATCAAAGGCTACGGCGTCCGCGAGCTCGGCAAGCCCGATCCCGTGACGGTGCACACGCGCTTCGGCAACATGTCCACGACGAAGGCATTCACGGCGATGCTCGTCGCGATGCTTGCCGATTCGGGGAAGCTGTCGTTCGACGATCCCATCACGAAATTCGAGCCGGGCGTGCAGCTCGCCGATCCGTACGTCACGCGCGAAGTCACAGTGCGGGACCTGCTCACCCACCGCATCGGCTTTGGCGATCCCGAATATCTCTGGGACAACAGCGGCCTCGAATTCCCAGAGATGGTGCGGCGGCTGCGACTCGTTCCTCCGACGTCCAGTTTCCGCTCGCAGTTCGAGTACAACAACGTCGCCTACGGACTCGTGGGCGACATCGAAGGCCGGGCGGCCGCCAGCTCATGGCAGGCGCTGATCCGGACACGGATCTACGAGCCGCTGGGCATGAATGAGAGCTATCCTGACGCGCGCGCGATGCAGGCGGCCGGCGTGCGAGACATCAGCGCGCCGCACGGCATTGTGCGGGATACGGTGCGGGTATTACCGGTTGAGGCAACCGTCGTCGATCCGGTGGCGCCAGCCGGGGCGGCGTTCTCGACAGTGACCGACATGGCCAAGTGGCTCCGCTTCTTGCTCGATAGCGGTAGAGTCGCGGGCCGGCGTCTAGTGAGCGCGCAGAACTTCTCGCAGCTGTTCCGGCCCCAGCAAGTCATCGCGCAGTCGCAGTACCCAGCCGCGAAACTCGTCGGCTACCATTTTCAGGCGTACGGGATGGGTTGGTTCCTCCAGGACTATCGCGGTGCATTCATCGCGTACCACACGGGAAGCATTGAGGGCCGGTCTGCGATCGTGGGCCTGATTCCCGACGCTCGAGTCGGTGTCGCCATCTTTACCAATCTGGATCACTCCGAAGTGCGCCACGCGTTGATGTACACCGTCTTCGATCGGTTCATTGGGCCGGCAAATCCACCGCACGACTGGAGCGCCGAGATGCGGACGCTCTATCAGGGGTTGGCCGACAGCGCAGCGGCGCGGCGGCGGGCGCAGGAGGCCAAGCGCATCGCGGGTACGCACCCCACGCTCCCGCTCGATCGCTACACCGGCACGTACGCCGATAGTCTCTTCGGGAGCGCGACCGTCGGGATGAGCAACGGGCAGCTTACGATTCAGTCGGGCACCGCGAAGGGGACACTCGAGCACTGGCAGTACGATGTGTTTCGCGTCAACTGGCCCGATCCGTTCTGGGATCCGAGTTACGTCGCGTTCGTAATTGGGCCGGACGGCTTGGTTGGGGAGCTGCGTGTCGTCGATAGTGGCCAGGTGTATCGGCGAGTGAAATG
>DASZNX010000175.1:0-2129 GCA_035551075.1 Gemmatimonadales bacterium
CTCGCAGCTGTCGCGCGCCCCCGAGCAGCGGGGCGGCGAGCACCGGCGCCCGCAACTGTCCGATCTGCGGGAATCGGGCGCGATCGAGCAGGATGCCGATGTCGTGTGCTTCATCTACCGGCAGGAGTTCTACGACGGGCCCGTGGACCCCAAGACGAACGAGAGCATCGAGGGCATCGCCGAAGTGATCGTGGGCAAACAGCGCAACGGCCCAACCGGAACCGTGAAACTCTTCTTCAAGAAGGAGTACACGCGCTTCGACAACTACACCGGACGCGAGGCTCCCGCGAGTGTCTAAGGCGCGTTCGGTGTTTCGGTGTACCGAATGTGGCGCGGACCAACCCAAGTGGGGCGGCCGCTGCGACGCGTGCGGGGCGTGGAATTCGCTGGTGGAAGAAGCCGTCGGGCGGACGGGCAGACGGGCGGATGGGCCGAAGACGCCGTCTGGCGCCGCACCCGTGCGGCTGTCCGAGATGCAATCCACCGCGGCGACACGGTGGCGGACGGGTCTCGCGGAATTCGATTTCGTGTTGGGTGGAGGGATCGTCCCCGGCTCGGTCACGCTCGTTGGTGGTGAGCCCGGCATCGGCAAATCCACGCTGCTGATGCAGTGCGCCGCGCGACTCGAGCGCCAGGGCGTCGGCACGCTGTACGTCTCCGGCGAGGAGTCGCCTGATCAGCTGCGATTGCGCGCCGATCGCCTCCAGGAAAACGCCGGCGCAATCCACGTCCTCGGCGAGACGCGCCTCGAATCGATCATTCATCATGCGACGCAGCTGAAAGCGAACGTCGTGCTGCTCGATTCGGTGCAGACGACGTACACCGAAGAGCTGGAGGGCGCACCGGGCAACGTCGGCCAGGTGCGCGAGTGCGCTGCCCGGCTCATGCGCTTCGCGAAAGAGTCGGGGCCGGCGGTACTCCTCGTGGGGCATGTGACCAAGGGCGGCGGAATCGCGGGACCGAAGACGCTCGAGCACATCGTGGATACCGTGCTGTACTTCGAAGGCGAGACGACGCTCGATCATCGGATACTCCGCGCCGTGAAGAATCGGTTCGGCTCGGTGGACGAGATCGGTGTTTTCAGCATGACGGGCGCAGGACTCGAGCCCGTCGCGAATCCCGCGGCGGCGTTCCTCGCTGGCCGCAGTACCGGCGCTTCCGGATCGGCCGTGACCGCGTTGATGGAAGGCACGCGTCCGATGCTCGTCGAAATCCAGGCGCTCGCATCGAAGGCGGGGTTCGGTACCCCGCAGCGCGTCGCCACTGGACTCGATCATCGTCGCCTCGCGTTGCTGCTCGCCGTACTCGAGCGGCGGGGCGGGCTGCCGTTCGGCAACCTGGACGTCTTTGTGAATGTGACCGGCGGCGTGCGTCTGATCGAGCCATCCACCGATCTGGCCATCCTCGCCGCGCTCGTCTCCACGGTGCATGACCGCCCGGTTCCGGCAGACGCACTCTTCCTCGGCGAGGTCGGCCTCGGCGGCGAGATTCGCCCGGTCGCGGGTGTCGAGCGGCGGCTCACGGAAGCGGCGCGCCAGGGCTTTCGGCGCGTCTTTCTGTCGGCGCGCTCGCGCGGACCCGCGAGCGGCGGTGATCTGGAAGTCATCGGGTTGGAGGGAATCGGTGAGCTCACCCGCCGGCTCGCGGCCTGACGTTGGCGTCGTCGTTGTCGCGGCCGGGGCGGGGGTGCGCGCGGGCCCGGGCGAACCGAAACAGTTCCGCACCATTCTGGGCGTGCCGATGTTGCTGCGCGCGCTGCGCCCGTTCACGGGACATCCGGAGGTCTGCCACGTGATCGTGGCATTGCCGCCCGGATACGCCGAGCGCCCGCCGGAGTGGCTGGGCAAGCTGCGGGGCGAGCGGCTCGGTCTCGTACCGGGCGGCGCCCAGCGCGTCGATTCGGTGCGCGCGGGCTTCGAGGCGTTGACTCGGGACTCGACCGTGATTCTGATACACGATGCCGCGCGACCGTTCGTGAGCCGCGGAACGATCGATGCCGTCATCGCGCGCGCGCGTGCCGGAGTGGGAGCGATCGCCGCCGTGCCCGCGTCCGATACGCTCAAAGAGGTGGGGGAGGGCGCCTCACAGCGCCCGACGCCGAAAGTGATGCGCACGGTCGACCGCGAACG
>DASZNX010000176.1:0-3997 GCA_035551075.1 Gemmatimonadales bacterium
CCTCGGCGACCGCTTTTCCGTTGCGCGATGCCTTGCCCTCGCCGGATGCAGAACGAGGCTTCACCGCGGATTCTCGCGACGAGCGGGCCATATGGCCCTCCTTGCTGTGATGCAGCGTCCGGAACAGCGCGGCCCGGAAGAGGCCGCACCCCTGCAGGTGTGTAGAGAGCCTCTCGCAAAACGGGGTTGATTGGCAAGCTGCGCCGCGCAACCGTCGCACAGGTGTCGGGTTGACGACGGACTGGCGAGAGAGCGAGCCTATGCAGCTTCGGTGGAACTTCCCGGTCCCATCACCTTCGGTATCTGGCTGGGCGTAGCGCTCGGTATCTGGGTCGCGCTCTACTCGATCTGGCCGCGTGCCTCAGCACGGCGCAAGCGCTAACGCGCCGGATCCTTCTTCGTCTCCCGCTGCCCGTTATCTACGCGAACGGCCGTCTCGTGCTAAATCCGGTGCTCAATCAAGGAGCTGCCGAATGCCCGAGTGGTCGTCAGAGTACGTACGGCGAAAGCAGAAGGAGCTGATCTTTCCCAATGTCACGACCTACTACCAGGACGCCCTGGTGGTGGACTCGGGCAAAGGGATGTTCGTGCGCGATGTCGAGGGGCGTGAGTACCTCGACTTCTTCGCTGGCATCCTGACGGTCTCGGTGGGGCATTGCCATCCGCGCGTCACCGACGCGGTGGTCGAGCAGCAGAAGAAGCTGGTGCACGTGTCGACGCTGTACGCGACGATTCCGCAGGTGCAGCTCGCGGAAAAGCTCGTGCAGATCTCGCCGATGAAGCCGGCGAAGGTCTTCTTCTCGAACTCCGGCACCGAAGCGAACGACACCGCCGTGACCGTCGCGAAGGAGGCGACGGGCCGTACCGAGCTCGTCGTGCTGCGCCACAACTACAGCGGGCGCGGCACGCTCTCCCTGAGCGCGATGGGAGTGAAGCAGTACCGCCCGCGGGTGCAGAGTGAAATCAGCGGCATCCGCTTCGCTCACGCTCCGTACTGCTACCGGTGCGACTTCGACCTGAAGTACCCCGACTGCGGCGTCGCCTGCGCGAAAGATCTGAAAGGGCTCATCGAGACCACCACGCACGGCGAGATCGCCGCGTTCATGGCGGAGACGATCATGGGCGTCGGCGGGTTCATCGTGCCGCCCAAGGAATACTTCCAGATCGCGCTGCCCATCGTGAAGGCGGCGGGTGGATTGTTCATCGCCGACGAGGTGCAGACCGCGTGGGGACGCACCGGCGGCAAATGGTGGGGCATCCAGCAGTACGGCGTCGAGCCGGACATCCTTACCAGCGCGAAGGGCATGGCGAACGGCCAGCCGATCGGGCTCACCATGGCGCGCACCGAAGTGGCCGACCACGCGCGATTCGCGCAGATTTCCACGTTCGGCGGGTCGCCCATCTCGATGGCCGCGTCGATGGCCACGCTCGGCGTGATCGAGGAAGAGAAGCTGATGTTCAACGCGCAGATGATGGGTCAGGCGCTGCGCGAGGGTTTGGAAGGGCTGAAGGAGCGCTTTCCGGCGATCGGCGACGTGCGCGGCATGGGCCTGATGCAGGCGATCGAGTTGGTGAAGGATCGCGGAACGAAGGAGCCCGATCCGCAAAGCGCAACGCGTTTGCTGGAAGCGACGCGCAAGCGCGGCTTGCTCGTCGGCAAGGGCGGCACGTACGGGAACGCATTCCGCATCGCTCCGCCATTGATCGTGACGCGCGGGCAGATCGACGACGCCATGCGCATCCTGGCCGAGTCGCTCGAGGAGGTGCTGCGTCGATGAAGCGCGCGCTGCCCATCGCGATCGCGGTCGCGCTGGCAGGCTGCAAGAGCGAGTCGCGGCCACCCGCGCTGGGCGAATCGATCGCGGTCGAACAGCCCGGGGGGTCCGCGACCCAGCTCATCGAGCAAGGCACGGAGATCCCGACGAGCGCCACCGAAGCGTTTACCACCTCGCGCGACGACGAAGCACGCATCGCCGTGCACGTGGTGCGCGGCAACGGGCGCACGGCGGGCAAATTGCGCAGCGAAGGATGGTGGACGATCGACGGCGTAACACCCGGTCGCGCCGGCGAGCCGCAAATCCTCGTCACCTTCGAGGTGGACGGCCAGGGCCGCCTGGGCGTGTCGGCGCGCCAGGACGAGCGTAAGCTGAAGGTGACGCGAGTCGATTCGAGCGAGGCGAAGCTCAAACCGGCCGCGCTCGTCGAGCCCGAGGATGCGGACGAGTCCGAAGAAGACCCCGAATAAGTAGCCGCATGACGAACTACATCGCGCTGGCGATCCCGTTCTTCTTCCTGCTCATGGGGGTCGAGCTCTGGGCGGCGCGGCGGCGAGCGCTGCGCGTATACCGGTTCAACGACGCAATCGTCGATCTCTCGTGCGGGATGACCCAGCAGATCTTGCTGGTCTTCGCCGTCGGCGTGCTCGGCGCCGGTTATCTATGGCTCTACCAGCACCGCTTCTTCACGTTGTCGGCGCCATGGGCGTGGGTGGTCGCGTTCTTCGCGGTCGACCTCATCTATTACTGGTGGCATCGGCTCAGCCATCGCGTGAACTTCCTCTGGGCGGTGCACGTCGTGCATCACCAGAGCGAGGACTACAACCTCGCGGTGGCGCTGCGACAGGCCGTCCTGTCGGTGTGGACCATCTGGCCGTTCCACTTGCCGCTCGCGCTCGTCGGCGTGCCGCCTGTCGTCTTCGCCACCGTCGAGTCGTTCTCGACTCTGTACCAGTTCTGGATCCACACCGAGCTCATGGGAAAGCTCGGCTGGTACGAGCGGATCTTCAACACGCCTTCGCAGCATCGCGTACATCACGCCATCAACCCGCGCTACCTCGACCGTAACTACGCCGCGACACTCTGCATCTGGGACCGCCTGTTCGGCACGTTCGAGGAGGAACGCGAGCAGCCAGTCTTCGGGCTGGTGAAGCCGCTGTCGAGCTTCAATCCGATCTACGCGCAGGTGCAGGCGTGGGTCGCCCTGTGGCACTCGTCGCGCGAGGCGCGCGGATGGGACCGCCTTCGTGTGTGGCTGAAAGGCCCCGATTGGCGACCAGGCGGTCTTCGCATCGAGGCGCCCGCGGTGACCCGCGCTTCACAGCGCAAGCACGATCCGCGCTTCTCGCGCCGGCTCACGCCTTACGTGGCGCTCAATCTCGTGCTGACGATCGTGGGAACCACGTACTTGATGTTCACCGAGTTCACGATGTCGTTGCCGCGCCAGATCGCACTCGCCGCGCTACTCCTTCTCACAATGCTCAGCTGGGGTGCGCTGCTGGAGCAGCGCCGCTGGGCAACGCCCCTCGAATTGGGACGCCTCGCGCTCACCGCCGCAATCGCCGCGGCATGGCTCGGCACCGCGAACGTCACGGTCGCGTCGCTCTGCATTGCCTCTCTGGTCGTGCTCGGCATCTGGTTCCTCAGGGCGCGTGCAGTTGAAGCAGCAGCCGTGGCAGCCTGAACGTCACTGCTCGGCCAGGAACGCCTCGATCATGGCGACCGCCAGATTCGGCTGCTGGCTGCCTGGTTTTCTCGCCTCGCCGACGCCGAGATACGTCCCGTGTCCCGAGCCGGGAAACACGGCGAGCTGACCGTACTTCACGACCCGAGCGAGTTGCGCCTCGTGCTCCACGGAGACGACGTCCGCGTCGCCTACCATCACGAGCGCCGGCGTCTCGAGCGCGCGGAGCACCGGCTCGGGAATGTCGCGGAAGCTCTGCATCATGGCGATGGTCTTGGCGACGAGTGCCGGCAGCGCATCGGGGTGCGGAGCGACGGCGAGGTACGCGTCGCGCAGCGGCGGCGGCATGTTCTCGACCGTCGCGTGCGCGAACCCCTGCCGCAGCTCGGGCGAAAGGCCCGCATGCGCATAGAACGACGAGCACAGGACCAGCCTGCGCACGAGCGCGGGATGGCGGATTGCGAGCTGCAGCGCGACCATGCCGCCGTTCGAAAAGCCGAGCACGTCCGCCTGGCTCACTCCGAGCTGCTCGAGCAGT
>DASZNX010000177.1:0-21179 GCA_035551075.1 Gemmatimonadales bacterium
CCGGGCGCTCCCAGGCGTTGTGCCAGGGAAACACCGCGCGCGTGTGGCGCGAGTAGCGCACCGGCGCGGCCGGCGGCGCGAGCACGGTGGACGGAATGCGCGCGAGACCGAGCGCGCGCACGAGGTCCACGTCGCCAAGGACGCAGGCGGGTGGCCGAACCGGATGCGCCGCGCGGCCACGCCGGCCAATGAATGCGGCCGCCTGCCGCGTCGCGAGCGCGGCGCGGCCGCGCAATCCTTGCTGCCAGCCGTACACCGTCTTGGCAATACCGCGTGCCGCCATCAACCACGGATGCCGGCCGCGCATCCAGCGCGTCTTCGTGAGGTCGGGCTCGGCGCCGAACTTCGTCTTGAACTCGCCGCGGCCCATCAGATCGAACGTCGTGCAGCCGAGCTGAATGGCGCGCTGCATGACGGTCCACGTCATGAGCTCGGTGGGCCGGTACCAGCGGTAGTGCTGGCGATGGGCCCACATCCACAGCAGCAGCTCGGTGCCCTCGGTGAAAAAAATGCCCGTCGCGATGTTCACGCGGCCGCCCGGCAGATAGACCGAAATGGCGAGCAGGTTGCCGGCGGCCTTGAGCTGCCGGAAAAATTCGAGCACGCGCTGTTTGCCGAACGGGACCGAGAATCCGCCGCGCCGATAGACCTCCTTCAGCTGCGCGTAATGCTCGTCGACGAAGCTCTCGTCTTCCTCGAACCGCGTGATGAGACCGAGTCGTTGCGCTCGCTTGACGTTGCGGCGCGCGTTGAGCTTGAGCTGCTTGAACGTCCTGGCTTCGTCGCCGGGAAATAGCTGCGCGCGATAGGTAAAGACCGCTTCGTCCTTGAACCCGGCGGCGCGCATGGCGGCGGGGTCGAGCCCAATGTGCAGGAGCTCGATGTGATCGACGCCATGCTCGCGCTCGAGGTAGGGCACGATTGCCCGGGCAAAGGCGGCGGTGTCGAACCGTTCCGGATCGAACGCGGGCCCGAGGCTCACGGTCTGCCAACCCTCGAGCGGTGAGCCGAACAGCCGCCACTTGCCGACGTTGACGAGTAGTCCGGGCAAGCAACCCACCGGCGCGCTGCCGCTGCCGTTTTCCAGAATGAGGTAGAGCGGGCGGCCGCAGCCGCTTGCGGTCAGCGAATCGATCCACGCCCGCAGATGCGGCAGGCGATGATTGGGAAAGCGCCGGACGAGGGCATCCCACCCGCGTAGCTCCTCCGCCGTCGCTTCACGGACGCGCATCTCGCTCATGATTCATCCTCGGCGAGCAACCGCCGTGCCGCGCTCATTTCGGGCAGCGGAGGGAACTTCCGTTTGCCGATCGCGACGGCGCCGATCGCCAGCAGCGTGCGGCCGACGATCGCGAGATCCTTGCGCATCGACGCTTTGCGGATGTACACGCGGTCGAGCGCGAGTTTCGTTTTGAGCAGCTTGTCGACGTAGCGCGCTTCCGGGTCCTTCCCGGTGAGCAACCGGTCGCCCGAGGTGAACTGGTAGAGACTGCCCGGACTCGCCAAGCCGGGACGCACGCCGAGCGTCTCGAGGTCGCGCGACGAGTAGTGCTCGCTGACGATGGCCGGGTCTTCGGGCCGGGGACCCACGATGGCCATGTCGCCGCGAATGATGTTGAACAGCTGCGGCAGCTCGTCGATCTTCGTCTTGCGGAGAACCCTGCCGATCGCCGAAACGCGATCGTCATGCAGCCCGGTAATCCGCGGACCGTTCCCGTCACCTCCACTACTGTCAGAACCTTGAGAGTTTTCTTCGACTCTCATCGTCCGCAGCTTGTACATCGTGAATTGGCGGCCCAGATACCCGACGCGGCGCGCGCGGTAGAACACGGGCCCCTTGGGATCCGTCAGCTTGATCCCGATTGCGGCGAGTCCGATGAGTGGTGCGGTGACAATCAGCGCCAGCACGGCGCACACGACATCAAATAGGCGTTTCACCATGATGCAGAGTTCGGCGGACAGTCATGAAGGCTTCCGCGGCTTCGAGACACTGTTGATTGCCCCACGCGAGGGCGCGATAGCGCAGCGCTTCGAGAGAGCGCGGATGCGGATAGGGACGGAGCTCGCTCGTGTAGCACGCCATGGCGGCGAGCTTCACGTCGAGCGTGGCGGAGATATCGACCCAGGTGTCGGCCGTGAATGTCCGCGGGAACGCCCACTCGGTGCTGCTGGCGGTGTCGAAGGCGTAGACCGCGCGGACCCAGCATGCGGTCGGGCGCGTTGCGACGAGCGTCGCCTGGAAGAGCAGGTGATGGTCGCGGTTGATGTCGCCGCCGTACTGGCAATACACGATTTGCGGCTGAACTTCCTTGACGATGTTGTCGAGCGGGGCGATGAGATCGGTGAGCGGTAAGGTGTCGAGACGCTGGTCCGCAAACCCCAATGGCCGCACGTCGCACACGCCGAGCGTCTCGGCGGCGCGGCGGATGTGGTCGCATTGTCCGACGCCGTTCTGGCCGTAGCGCAGGGATTCGCCCTCGCACATGATCACCGAGGTCACCTGGTCGCCGGCCCTGGTGTGCAATGCGACGGTGCCGCCGCAGCCGAGGACTTCGTCGTCGGGATGGGCGGCGATGACCAGAACGCGGCGCTTAGCCATGGTCTTTCTCCACGGCGTGGAGACGGGGGACGACGTCTTCATGGCCGAAGCGCTTGCCGATCCACGGCTGGTCGCTCAGGGTCCGTCCATGCAACAGGGTCCCATGTTCGTCTTCGAGCTCGAGCAGGATCACGGCGCCCGAGCCGCAGGCGACGAGCTGACCGCACGCCGATGCCGATGGACTGACGACGGGACCCAGCACGTCACCCGGCTGCGCGCCGCCGACGGATCCCACCACGGGCGGCAAGGCGGCCTCCCACACACACCACCGCTTGCCATCGAGCACGCTGAACGCGCCCGGATAAGGCCGGGTCAGCGCGCGCACGAAGTCGTAGACCGCGGGTGCCGGCGAATCCCAGGCGATCCGTCCGTCGGCAGGCTTCCGGCGCGGCAAGACGGCTTCCGTCCCACGCTCCTGTGGCCGGCCCGGACGCTCGCCCTTCAGTAATCGGGGGAGCAGCTCGAGCAGCATGTCGCGATTGCTTGCGGCGACCTGCGCGTAGAGGGTCGCGCAGGTGTCATAGGGACTGATGGGGAAGGTGCGCTGCGCGATGATGTCGCCTTCATCCACGCCCTCGGCAAGCCACATGAGCGTGTTGCCGGTGACTTGCTCGCCGCGAATGATTGCCCAGTTGATCGGCGCGCTGCCGCGGTTGTGCGGGAGACAGGACGCGTGCGCGCCAACGAGTCCCACACGCGCCAGGCGCATCACCGGCGGCCGCACGATCTGATGCCAGCCGATCACGAAGATCACGTCGGGCGCCAGTCGCTCGAGAATCGCGTACGCATCGGGCTCGTTGATGCCGGTGATCTGGTGCAGCGGTACGCCGTATTCCGCGCACAACGGCGCGTAGTCGACGGAGCCGGAGCGCTTGGCGCGCAGCTCCGGCGTCAGCGTCAGCACGGCGGCAATCGGCGCTCCAGCGCCGAGCAGCGCGTGCAACGCCGGTAACCCTTCGGCATGAAAGCCGACCCACGCAAACCGGGGACGCGGCACGGTCACTTGCGGTAGGTCTGCACCACGTCGAGCACCGCGTCGATCACATCCGCGACGTCCTGATCGGTCAGGCCGGGATGCAACGGGAGGCTCAGCAACCGTTCGAAGTTCGAGAACGCCACCGGGAAGTCCTCGGGGCGATATCCGTACTTCTTGCGGTAGTAGGGATGCACGTGCACCGGGATGAAATGCACGGACGTGCCGATGTTGCGTGCGGTGAGCTCGTCGATGAAGCGGTCACGGCCGATGCGCAGCATTGCCGGACGGATGCGCAGGACGTACAGATGCCAGGCATGATCGACATGCGCGCGCCGCACGGGCGGCTGCAGCGCTTCTTCGGCTCCGAACGCCAGCGTGTAGGCTTCGACAATCTCGACCCGACGCCGATGGAACCGTTCCTGCTTCCGGATCTGCCACAGGCCGATCGCCGACGCGACGTCGGTGAGATTGTACTTGAATCCCGGCGCCACGACCTCATATCGCCAGCTCCCGCCCTGGTCGTAACGCTTCCACGCGTCCCGGCTCATGCCGTGCAGGGCCATGACGCGCGCGCGCTCCAGGAACTCGGGCTCGGCGGTCAGCATGCCGCCCTCGGCGGTCGTGAGATTCTTCGTTGCGTAGAAGCTGAATGCGACGGGGTTGGGGCTCGATCCAATCGGGCGACCACGGAAGCTCGCCGGCAACGCGTGCGCGGCGTCCTCGATCAACGCGAGGTTATGCGTCCGCGCCAATGCCTCCAGCACGTCACGCTCGGCGGGATGGCCGGCGTAATGAACCGGCAGGAGCGCGCGGGTCCGCGGCGTGATCGCCGCGGCGACTTTTTGGGGATCGATGTTCAGCGTGTCGGGCTCGACGTCGACGAACACCGGCTTCGCGCCCACATGCTCGATGACGTTCGCCGTCGCGGTGAACGTCATGGGAGTCGTGATCACTTCGTCGCCGGGCCCGATGTCGAGACAGGCGAGCGCGGTGTGCATCGCTGCCGTACAGGAGTTGAGCGCCAGCGCGCCCGGCGCGTGCACGAAGGCGGAGAACTCCTCCTCGAAGCGGCGCGTCTTGGGACCCGTGGTGATCCACGGAGACCGCAGGGTGTCGACGACTTCGCGGATTTCCTCTTCCCCGACGAGCGGGGGATTGAACGGGAGGAAGTCCCGTCGCGCCGACCGGGCAACGGTGTCGGTCATTGTGAAGCGCTCCCCCCCCTCCCCCCTCCCCCTCCGCCGGCAAGCGCCCCGCCCGCGGCCGGTGGGACCGCTGGTGGGATGGGCGCCGGCTCGGGGTTCTCATTGGACAGCGGCGTGGTCGTCGGTGCGAGATCTTCGACGACCGGGCGAGGACGGGTGATTCGCCGCCGCTGGCCGGCCCCCTGGCCGTTGCCATTCGTGCGCCCGCGCAGGTGGCCGCCGCTGCCATTGCGGCGCAGTGGCAGGAGCTCCAGAGGTTCGGGCTGATACTCCGACACGATGGCCGTGAGGGCCCGCACCACGGCGCGCTCGTCGCCCTGGCCGGTCACCGCGATCAGCGAGCGGATCTGGCGGGCGAGGGTCGCGCCTCCGGCGCCGTTTCCGGCCACCACCCGGATTTTCTCCACGCTGGTCGGAGCAAGCGTTTCGTCGGGGGCGACCAGTTCCTCTTCGAGCTTTTCACCCGGCCTGAGGCCGGTAAAGACGATCTGGACGTCGTGATAGGGGACCAGCCCCGACAGCCGAATCATCTGTTCGGCGAGCTCGAGAATGCGAACCTGGGTCCCCATCTCGAGCACCGCGATGCGGCCGGCGGCTTCGGGTAGCGCCGCGGCCTCCAGGACGAGCTGCGCGGCTTCCGGGATCGTCATCAGGAAGCGCTTCATTTCTGGATGCGTGACGGTGACCGGACCCCCGGAGGCGATCTGGCGCTTGAAGAGCGGCACCACACTGCCATCCGAGCCGAGCACGTTGCCGAATCGGACGACGCGAAAGTCGGTGTCGGAGGAGCGCAGCGAGGGTAGCTCGCGCACGATGTGCTCGGCGACGCGCTTGGTCGCGCCGAGGATGCTCATCGGATTGACGGCTTTATCCGTCGAGATCAGCACGAATTTCCGCGTGCCGACGCGGGCGGCCGACTGCGCGAGGCGCAACGTGCCGACCACGTTGTTCCACACGCCCTCGATCATGTTCCACTCGAGCATGGGGACATGCTTGTACGCGGCGGCGTGGAAGACGCAGTCAGGGCGGTAGGTCTCGAACATCCGGTCGAGGCGCGCCGCGTTCGTGACGCTGGCGAGCACCGGCACGACGTCGATCGCGGGATGGGCGTCCGAGATCTCGTGATAAATGAAGTAGAGCGGACTCTCGGCGCGATCGAGCAGCAGCAGCCGGCGCGGGTTGAAGCGCGCGATCTGCCGCACGAGCTCTGAGCCGATTGAGCCGCCGGCCCCGGTCACGAGGATCACCTTTCCGGCGAGCTCCGGAGCCACGTCCTTCAGATCCAGCTGCACCGGCGGCCGGCCGAGGAGGTCTTCGACCTGGACGTCGCGGATCTTGTTGATCTGAGGCTCGTCGGGCGAGAGCAGGTCGACCTGGGGCGGCAGGATCTTGACTGCGACGCCGGTCTCGGCCGCTCGCGCGACGAGGCGCCGGATCTGCTCCGGGGTTGCCGAGGGAATCGCGATCACGATCTGCTGCGCGTGATGCATCGCCACGAACCGCCGCAGCTCATCGGAGCCGCCGAGCACCGGGACACCATGAAGCGTCCGGCCGTACTTGGCGGGATTGTCATCCACGAGGCCCACGACGTGCAACGGGTGCCGCGGGTCGTGCTGGAGTTGCCGGAGGAGTCGCTCGCCGGCCTGGCCCGCGCCGACGATGATGGCCAGACGCCCCCGACGCGGCCGCCGCCGGAACGGCTCTTCCTTTATCCAGCGCAGTAGCGTGCGCTGGCCGCGGCTCGGCTTCCGGAAGGGTTCCTCGCGAATCCACCGCGCGAAGAAGCGGATGCCTCCCGTCAGCATGATCGTCACGAGCCAGTCGAGGATTGGGACGACGAGCGGCATCGTCCCGTAGCGGCCGACAAAGACGAGCAGCGCGACAAACGTAATCGAGCCGAGCGTCACGGCGCTCAGCAGTTGGCGGAGATCGCGCGAGCCGACGAAGGCCCAGTAGCCGCGGAACAATCCGAAGCGGTGGAAGAAGAGCAGCCGGACGATGAGGAGATAGGGCAGGGTCTCGACGAAACGGTGGACCTGATCGCGAGGGATCTGGAAGTCGAAGCGCAGGGCGTAGGCGGTGAAATACGCAAAGGCCACGAGTGCCATGTGACCGATGATGGACAGGACCCGCCGATACGGGCGCAGACGCGACAAAGCTTCCATAAGCATGTTCGGGAGATCTCCGCGAAAGACTGTGGCGCCTCGTAATGCACCTTCTGTGCTCAACTCCGCGCCATCATGTGTTTGTGTCGGTATTGCACGGAGTTAAAGCGCTCGTCGCGCTTGCGCGCGCGAATCGCGCGCGCGTAGAAACGCCTCAGGACGGAGCGCGTCGCGGGTGCGCGTTGCCACGCAACGGGGCGCAACGTGGTGAGGGCTGAGGGGTTAGTGCTTTATCGCGTCCGGCACCGAGCTTGCGTGGCGAAGGACCGCATGGAATCCAAGGAGCCACCGGACATGTCAGGGTCCCCCCCGCCCCAACAGCCCCCACAGCCGCCTCCGTCACGCCCGGAGAGGTCGCGCGTCCCCGTTCTGCGATCTGGAGGGGATGCGGAAGGAAACGGACACGGCACGGCGCTCGACATCGCGCAGCTGAAATCGCTGGCAGCCGCTCCGCCGCCGCCCCCGCCCGAGCCAAGCGATTGGCAACGGTATCTGACATCGGTGCTGCGGCACAAATGGCTGGTCCTTGCGGTGACGCTGCTCGGCACCGTCGCCGGCATTATCGGCACCCGCTTCCTCGATCCGCGCTATACCGCAAAGTCCATTCTCTGGGTGGATGTGGCGGTTGGTCGTGACCGCGGCGTACCGTCGGACCAGCAGCTCGATTCCCGCGGCTGGGTCGAGCTGGTGACGTCGAACGCTGTCCTCGACACCGTCGTGCGGGACCAGCGTCTCTTCGTGCGCCCCGCGATACCCGATGATTCGTCGGCCCTGGCGGGATTGGACATCACAGACCGCGTGGTGCCCGGCAAGTACCGGTTGGTTGTCGACAAGCCCGGCCGCGCGTTCCGGTTGGAAATGGAAGACGGGACGGTCGTCCAGCGCGGGCGCGTTGGCCAGCCGGTGGGAGAGAACGTCGGCTTTAATTGGACGCCGACCGCCGCGCAGCTCAAGTCCGGTCGTACGATCGAATTCAGCGTGAGCGCCATTCCGGATGCATCGGCGGCGCTCGCCCAGGACGTCAAAGTCCGGCTCGATCCCGCCGGCAACTTGATGCGCCTCCAGCTCAAGGGCGCGAGCGCGGCCAAAACGGCGGCGACGCTGAACGACATCACACAGCGCGTGATTGCGGTGGCGACGGAGATGAAGCGTCGAAAGTTCGAGCAGCTCGCCTCGGTGCTCGATACGCAGTACCAACATGCCCAGGACGTGCTGAATCAGGCCGATGAAGCGTTACGGAGCTTCAGGCAGCGGACGATCGATCGGCCCCAGGTTCTGCCGGCACCGGGTGGTGGCTTGAGCGTGCAGGGCAGCGATGTCGCGACGCAGCTCAAGGAAGACATGAATCAGCGGCGGCGCGATCGTGCCTTGATCGATCAGCTCGCAACCCGCGCCGCCACCGGGAGCGTCTCGGTCGAGATGTGGAACAGCATCCCGTCGGTCAAAAACTCCCAGATGATGCAAATGGCGCTGCAGGACCTGGCGAAGAAACAGGACTCGCTCCGCGCCATGCGCCAGACCTACACCGAGAACGCCGCGCAGGTCAAAGTGGTGCAGGACGAGCTCTCGACGCTCGAACACCAACAGATCCCGTCACTCGCTCGCTTTCTGTCGCGCGATTTGGGCGAAGTCGTGGCGATCACGAAGCCGCGCGCCGACACCGTGATGAGCGAGCTGCGCAACGCGCCGAATATCGCGTTGGAACAGGACCGGTTGGTGCGCGACCAGCAAGTGGCGCAGGATCAGTTCATCAACGTAGGGAAGGAGCGGGAGGCGGCGCGACTGAGCCTGGTCAGTACGTTGCCCGAGGTTCGGGTGCTCGATCCCGCCGTCGAACCACGCCGTCCCGCGGCCGACTACGCGCCGCTGCTCATCCTGCTGGCGGCCATGGCGAGCTTCGGCCTGGCGGTGATGATCGTGACGGTCAAGGACAAGATGGATCCGAAGGTCCGCTACCCCGAGCAGATCACGGGGCGGATGCAGCTCCAGATCCTCGGCGCCGTGCCGCACGTCAGTTGGCGCCTCGGCGCGAACGGCGACGGCCCGGCGCAGGTGATCGAAGCGCTGCGTGGCCTGCGGCTGCGCGTGCTGCATGCGCACGGCGGTGATGGGCCGCTCACGCTGACCATCACCAGCCCGGGAATCGGCGACGGCAAGTCGTTCGTCTCCCTGAACCTGGCGCTGTCGTTCGCCGATGCCGGGTATCGCACGCTCCTGGTCGACGGCGACACCCGGCGCGGCGTGCAGCACAAGGCGCTGAAGACTCCGTCGACGCCCGGGCTCACCGACGTCGTCGCGGGCCGGGTGCCGCTCGATGCGGCGCTGCGGCAGACGTCATATCCCGGTCTGACGTTCCTGAGCTCGGGAACGCGCATGCAGCGCGCGCCGGAGCGGCTGTTGTCGCAGAACATGCGCGACCTCATGGCGAAGCTGCGCTCGACGTTCGACGTCGTCATCGTGGACAGCCCGCCTCTGGGAGCGGGTGCGGATCCTCTGGTACTCGGTACGTTGACCGAGAACCTGCTGCTCGTGCTGCGCACGGGGCAGTCGGATCTGAACCTCGCGTCCACCAAACTGGAAGTGTTGAATGCGCTGCCGGTGCGCGTGATCGGCGCCGTCCTCAACGACGTGCGCTCGAGCGGCGTGTACCGCTACTACATGTACTCCTCGGCGGAATACGAGTTGGTAGATGAAGAAGGACCCACCAGGGAAGCTCTGCCGAGCGTTTTGGGAGGTAGAACATGAACCCGATGTTGGCGAGGTTGGCGAGGGTATCGAGGCTGGTCGAGGTGACGGCGGTGCTCGCCTTTATGCCGCTCGGCTTGGTGGCGGCGCAGGATGGCAAGGACGCTGATCGGCCTCTGGCCACACGCGAAGAGCTCCAGGCCGCATTGCAGCGCGCCGGGTCGTCCGACGAAGGTGCCAGGATCAAGACGCGTCTGGTGCTTGGTGATTTCAAGCGCGGCGATCGGATCGCCCTGATGGTTCAGGGAGAGCCGGCCCTCACCGACACATTCACCGTGTCGGGGAATTCGGAGCTGATTCTGCCGCCTCCGACGACTGGCGCGCTGTCCCTCAAGGGTGTGCTGCGCTCGGAGCTCGAGCCAAAGGTCACGCAGTATATCGCGCAATTCCGCAACCACCCCGTTGTTCGGGCGCAGCCGCTGCTCCGGCTCTCCGTGCAAGGCGAAGTGGCGAAAGGCGGGATCTACGCGGTCCCCGCCGATGCGCAGCTCGCCGATGCCCTTATGGCCGCCGGCGGCACGACCCAGTATGCGAAAACGAACCAGGTCACGATCGAGCGCAATGGCCGGAAAATCTGGCACGGCTCCGCGTTCGACACGGACATCGATGCGCTGAATCTGCAGGATGGCGATCAGATTACCGTCGGCGGCAATCGGCCGAGCGGGAGCGACAATCTGCGGACCGTGGCGTTGCTCGTGAGCATCGCCGGCGGACTTTATGGGCTGAGCCGGGCAATTCACTAAGGCAGTGCCTGTCACCACAACACAGGGCATCCGGCGACGACTCCCTATCGGTGCGGAAGTGGCTCCGTCCGGGGGCGGAGTCCACTTCCGCGTATGGGCGCCCAAGCGGCAACGGGTCGAAGTCGAGTCTGACGGCGCTCACACGGAGCTCGAGCGGGAGGAGTCCGGGTATTTCTCCGGCCTGGTTCCCGGCCTCGCCGCAGGCAGCCGGTACCGGTTTCGACTGGATGGCGACCGCAGCGTCCCCGATCCCGTCTCCCGCTATCAGCCCGATGGGCCGCACGGCCCATCGCAAGTCATCGATCCATCGCAGTTTCGCTGGACGGATCACGCATGGCGCGGGATCGCGCCGGCGCGACACATCGTGTACGAGCTGCATATCGGGACATTTACACCGCAGGGGACGTTCGCAGCGGCGGCAGAGCGATTCGCAGATCTCGTTGAGCTAGGCGTCAAGATCGTCGAAGTCATGCCCATCGCCGAGTTTGCCGGGACGTTCGGCTGGGGATACGACGGCGTCGACTGGTTCGCTCCCTTTCATCTATATGGCTCCTGTGACGACTTCCGGGCGCTCGTCGATCGCGCCCATGCCGTCGGACTGGGCGTGATCCTCGACGTGGTGTACAACCATTTCGGTCCGGACGGCAATTACGTGCGCGAATTCTCCGATACGTACTTCAGCAAGCACGGGACCGATTGGGGTGAGGCGATTAATTACCAGGACCCAGGGTGCGATGGCGTGCGCGAGCTCGTGTTGAGCAACGTGCGACACTGGATTGACGAATATCACCTGGATGGCCTGCGGCTCGATGCGACGCACGCGATTCACGATGATTCACCACGCCACATTCTCTTCGATATCGGGGTCACCGCACGCGATGCGGCCGGCGACCGGTCGGTACTCGTGTTTGCCGAAACGGAGCCGCAAGACGCGCGGATCGTGCGTGCTCCCGAGAAGCAGGGTTACGGGTTGGATTACATCTGGTGCGACGACTTCCATCATCTGGCATATGTGGCCGCGACGGGGCGGCGGGAAGCCTACTACACCGATTATGGCGGCACGCCGCAGGAATTTGTGTCGGCCGTGAAACGCGGCCCGCTGTACCAGGGACAATTTTATAAATGGCAAAAGCAACGCCGCGGCGGAGCGGCGTGGGATATCCCGCGCTGGCAAATGGTATTTGCGCTCGAGAATCATGATCAAGTGGCCAACTCCCGCGATGGGCGCCGACTCCATCAGCTCACGAGTCCGGGGCGCTATCGCGCGCTCACGGCGCTGTTGCTGCTCGCGCCCGAGACGCCGCTGCTCTTTCAGGGTCAGGAATTCGGAGCGACGGCGCCGTTTCTCTACTTCGCCGATCATGAGCCCGAATTGCGGCGCCTCGTTCGTCAGGGGCGCGAGGAGTTTCTGAGACAGTTCGCCTCGATGACGAGAGGCAACCTCGATGATGTCCCGGATCCCGGCGACCCTGCGACGTTCGCGCGCTCGCGCGTGGACTGGTCCGAGCGCGACCGCAATGCCGCGCATCTCGCGCTCCATCGTGATCTCATTGCGCTCAAGGAACGGGATCGAGTCCTGTCCGGTGGCACCAGGGAGGTTGACGGAGCCGTGCTTGGTCCGAACGCGTTCGCCATCCGGTTCTTCGCCATGGACGGCAATGATCGGTTGCTCGTCGTGAATCTGGGGATCGATCTGCCGCTCGACGTCGCGCCGGAGCCGCTCCTCGCGCCGCCGGATCGCGAGCGCGGCTGGACCAGGCTCTGGCACAGCGAGGATCCGCGCTATGGTGGTCGAGGCGGGCCCGCGCTCGAATCGGAGGTGGGCTCGTGGCGGATTCCGGCGGAATCGGCAGCGCTGCTCGTGCCCAACGCCAAGTAGCGCGGGCCGCCCCTCCGCAGCTTCCGGTCTACCGGCTGACGCCGGAAGAGCGCCGCGACCTGCACGCGCTGGTGGAGCACGAGTGGCTGGTCACGAACGGGATCGGCGGGTATAGCTCGTCCACCGTGGCCGGCATGGTCACGCGCCGCTATCACGGTTTGCTCGTCGCCGCGTTGGCCAATCCGCTGGGCCGGATGGTCATGTTCAACGCGCTGCTCGAGTCGGCGGAAGATACGAGCGGCCGGCGCGCGCTCCTTTCGCTGGAGCCCGGGTCGACCAGCACAGCTCCCCCCATTACCGCCACACTCACCGAGTTTCGTCTCGATGGCGGCATTCCCGTCTGGCGCTACTCTATCGGTGCCGCGACGCTCGAAAAGCGGGTGTTCATGCCGCACCGGCAAAACACGGTGATCGTGCTCTATCGCGTCAGCGGCACATCGCCGCTGACACTCCACCTGACCCCGGCGGTGCATTTCCGATACTACGAAGCGCCTGTGTCCGAAAAACTGCCCGAGCAGTATGTGTTCAGAGCGACAGGCGATCAGCTGCGGCTTTCGACTGCTGGACTGCCGCCGCTCCACCTGGCGGTGAGCGGCAGCTACGAGTTCATCGAGCATCCGCGCCGGCTCGAGCAGATCGGGTACGCCGTCGAGGAGGCCCGCGGCTATGAATTCCACGGCTCGCTGTGGTCTCCAGGCACGTTCGTACTGTCGGTGTCGCCGGGCCAGTCGGTCGCTCTGGTCGGTTCAACGGACGAACCCGCCGTCATGCAGGCCATGTCGGCCGAAGAAGCGTTGGCGGTAGAGGTGGAGCGCAAACGTCGTCTCATCGAATCCGCCCAACCTGCCATCCGGACGGGATCCGCGGCCCAGCTCGTCATCGCTGCCGACGAATTCATCATCCGACCCGTCGGTCGCGTGCGCGATACCGTTCGCGCCGCCGCCCTCGGCGAGGAAGTGCGCACCGTCATCGCCGGCTACCACTGGTTCACCGATTGGGGTCGCGACACGATGATCAGTCTGGAGGGACTGACGCTCGTCACGGGGCGTTACCGCGAGGCAGGGTATATCCTCCGCACGTTCTCGCACTACGTCCGCGACGGCCTCATCCCCAACCTCTTTCCCGATGGCAGCGACCAGGGACTCTATCACACAGCGGATGCCACGCTCTGGTTTTTTCACGCGTTCGAGCGCTATGCCCAGGTCACCGGCGATTGGTGGCTGGTGCAGGAGGTGCTGCCGGTGATGCGGGAGATAATAGAAGCGCATCTCCGCGGCACTCGTTTCGGCATCGGCGTGGACCCAGCGGACGGGCTGCTCCGGCAGGGCGCGGACGGATACCAGCTTACGTGGATGGACGCGAAGGTGGACGATTGGGTCGTCACGGCCCGGCGCGGGAAAGCTGTCGAGATCAACGCCCTCTGGTACAACGCGCTCTGCCTCCTCGCGCGCTGGGAATGCGACCTCGGCGATCACAGCCGATCGACGCGGTACTCCGATGCCGCGGCACAGACTCGGGAATCGTTCAATCAGAAGTTCTGGTTCGACGAGGGGGGATATCTCTACGACGTGGTCGAGGGCGCGAACGGGAATGATTCCGCTTGCCGCCCCAATCAACTGCTCGCAATCTCGCTCCCCCATCCGGTTCTGGATCGCGAGCGCTGGTCGCAGGTGGTCCAGGTTGTCCAGGATCGCTTGCTCACGCCTGTCGGACTCCGCTCCCTCGCGCCCGGCCATCCCGACTTCAAGCCGCGCTACTTTGGCGACCTGCGCACGCGCGACGCAGCCTATCACCAGGGCACCGTCTGGGCCTGGCTCATCGGGCCGTGGATTGATGCGTGGCTCAAGCTGCATCCGGACGACCACGCCGGTGCGCGCCGGTTTCTGGACGGACTCATCGCGCATTTGGCCGAGTTTGGGGTTGGGTCGATTGCGGAAATCTTCGATGCCGAGGAGCCCTACACGCCGCGTGGATGCATTGCGCAGGCGTGGAGTGTGGCGGAGGTTCTCCGCTGCCTGCTAAAAACCGACGGCGTGTTATAATGCCCCATCTCGCGAAAATTGGGTTATCGCCACCTGCCTGACTCTGATACGTTGTCGCCATGCCGGACGGCGTTCACAGCGATCCCTCGAATTGGACCGATCCTCGCCACCAGCGCGGTTTGGCCGCCGAGGAAGAGGCCATCCGTTTCTTGCAATCGCGCGGCTGGGAGATCATCTCTCACCGTTTCCGAGTCGGCCGCGTCGAGATCGACATCGTCGCCAGGCGTGGCGCTCTGGTCGCGTTCGTCGAAGTGAAGGCGCGGCGGGGGCTCGCCTTCGGTAGTCCATTCGAGGCTGTCACCGGCGGGAAAAGACGAGAGATAGTGAAGGCGGCGCGAGTTTGGATGGATCGGTTCGGGCGCCAGTCGGACGTTTATCGCTTTGACTGCATCGGGATCGTGGACAATAGGATCGAGCATCTGGAGGACGCATTCCGTCCCGGATGGCGGTAAAGCAGGTTTCGGTATATATTCGGGTGGCGCACACGCGGCCCGCACCGGGGCATGGCCCTGGTGCTCAGGAAATTCGCAACTCCATGTCGAGGTGATCATGGCAGACCAGCCGATACAGCAGCCGACCAAGATTTCTGACGACCGCCGCAAGGCGCTCAACCTCGCGATCACGCAAATCGAGAAGACCTGCGGGAAGGGATCGATCATGCGCATGGGTGCCGACGCGCCGCAGGTGCGCGTGGGCGCGATTTCGACCGGCGCGATCAATCTCGATGCGGCGATCGGCATCGGCGGCATCCCGCGGGGCCGGGTGACCGAGATCTATGGTCCCGAGTCGAGCGGCAAGACGACGTTGGCGCTCCATGTCGTCGCGCATGCGCAGCGCGAAGGCGGTGCCGCGGCCTACATCGATGCCGAACATGCACTCGACGTCGAGTATGCCAAGAAGCTCGGCGTCGATATCGAGAATCTGCTGGTCTCCCAGCCCGACACGGGCGAGCAGGGTCTCGAGATTTGCGAGATCCTCGTTCGTTCGGGTGCGGTCGACGTGGTGGTCGTCGACTCCGTCGCGGCGCTCGTGCCCAAGGCCGAAATCGAGGGGGAAATGGGGGACTCGCTGCCCGGTCTGCAGGCGCGCCTCATGAGCCAGGCGCTCCGGAAGCTGGCCGGTGCCATCAACCGTTCGCGCACGGCGGTGATTTTCATCAATCAGCTGCGCGAGAAGATCGGCGTCATGTTCGGCAATCCCGAGACGACCAGCGGCGGTCGGGCGCTCAAGTTCTACGCCTCTGTCCGTCTCGACATGCGGCGGATCGGGCCGGTGAAAGAGCGCGAGATGGTGATCGGCAATCACGTGCGCGTGAAGGTCGTGAAAAACAAGGTGGCCCCACCGTTCCGCCAGGCCGAGTTCGACATCATGTTCGACGAGGGCATCAGCCACGAATCACTGCTCGTCGACATTGCGGCGGAAGCGGGGATCATCGAAAAGTCGGGCGCCTGGTACTCGTATGGGAAAGAGCGAATCGGACAGGGCCGTGAAAACGCCAAGCTGTATCTGAAGGACCATCCCGACATGTCCGCCGAAGTCGAGGCACGCGTGAAGGAGCACCTCGGCGTGAAGTCCACCGGCGGGAGTGGCGACGAGGAGACCGCCGCCAGCGAAGAATGATCCTCACCGGACTCGCCCCCGATCCACGACGCCCTGATTATCGTCTGGTCGAAGTGGATCGGGGGCGGTTCGCTTCGCTTCCAGCCAGCGACCTCGTGAGCCTCGATATGACTCTTGGGGCGCCCCTCGCTGCACCCGTGCTGGCGCGCCTGCAGGAGTTGGCCGATCGTGAGGCGGCGCATCGGGCGGCGTTGCGCGCGCTCGCTCGCCGCGCTCATGCGCGCTCCGATTTGCGGCGTCGTTTGATGCAAAAGCAACATCCACCGGATGCAGTCGACGGCGCCCTCGAGCGTCTAAGCGCTGCCGGCCTCTTGAATGACGCGCAGTTTGCCAGCGATTACGCCGCGGCAAAGGCTCGGCGCGGCCGCGGCCCCGCGAGGCTCGTGCGCGATCTGCAGTCGCAGGGCGTCGAGCGGCGCTTGGCTGAGAATGCCGTGCGTAGCTCACTCGCAGCGGAAGGCGTCGATCCCGCGGAGACGGTGCGCGCGTTGGCGGCCAAGCGTGCACAGCAGCTCGCAGGATTGCCGCTCCCAGTGAGGAAGCGGCGCCTGATGGCCTTCCTGGTGCGGCGGGGCTTTGCGGGTGCGGACGTGAGAGCGGTGGTGGAAGAACTGGCAGCGGCTCTCTAGCCACGTAGCCCTCCGGCCACGCCGCGCGGGAAACAACTGAGCGGCTTGCCACGTCCGGGCAAACACTGAGGGCGCTTCTGGTCAGATAACTCGCAGAGTTCCTTTCAGTTGCAGCTTTTCCAAGGCTATATTCTGTCCATGAAGTCTGCCGAGATCCGCCGCAAATTCATCGATTACTTCAAGGCTCGCGGCCACACCGAGGTGCCGAGCGGCCCCCTGGTGCCGCAGGACGACCCCACGCTGCTGTTCACCAACGCCGGCATGGTCCAGTTCAAGCGCGTGTTTCAGGGGCTGGAACGCCGGCCGTATGCCCGCGCGGTCACCTGCCAGAAGTGCGTCCGCGCGGGCGGCAAGCACAACGATCTCGAGCAAGTCGGCCACACCGCGCGCCACCACACCTTCTTCGAAATGCTCGGCAACTTCTCCTTCGGCGACTACTTCAAGAAGGAAGCAATCGAGTACGCGTGGGAATGGGTGACCGCGAAGAACTGGCTCGGGATCGACCCGGACCGGCTGTATGTCACAGTGCACCACTCCGACGACGAGGCGCGGAAACTCTGGCACCAGGTGACCGGGATCGCGGATTCACGCATCTTCGGTCTCGGCGACAAAGACAACTTCTGGCAGATGGCCGACACAGGCCCGGCCGGTCCCAATACCGAGCTGAATGTCGATCTGCGCACCCGGAGTGAGCGCGGCAAGGGCGATCTCACGACCGAGCAGTTCGTCGCGCTGAACGAGGCGGGAAAGCTGCTGGAGATCTGGAATCTCGTCTTCATGCAGTACGACCTGCAGCCCGATGGATCGCGGAAGAATTTGCCGAAGCCCTCGGTAGACACCGGCGCAGGGCTCGAGCGGATCGCCTCCGTGCTGCAGAACGTGCCGTCGAATTTCGACACCGACCTGTTTCAGCCGATCATCAACGCCGCGGTCGAGGTCGTGGGCCGGCCGTACGATCCAGGACCCGCGGGTGCTCCGTATCGCGTCCTCGCCGATCATGCGCGCGCGGTGGCGTTCCTGCTTGCGGACGGTGTCTATCCCTCGAACGAAGGCCGCGGCTACGTGCTGCGCCGTATCCTGCGCCGCGCCGTCCGGCATGCCTGGCTACTCGGCCGGCGCGAGCCGACACTCGCGCCGCTCACGACAGTCGTCAGCACGGTGATGGGCGACGTGTATCCGGAGCTGCCGTCAAAAGAGCCGCACATCGAGCGCGTCACACGGGCCGAGGAGGAACGATTCCTCGAGACGATCGAAGGCGGATTGTCGCGGCTCGAGGAACTGAAGGGCGCGAAGACGATCTCCGGCGCCGATGCGTTCAAGCTGTACGATACTTATGGCTTCCCGATCGATCTGACCCAGATGATCGCGGGCGAACGGGGACAGTCGGTGGACGTTGATGGATTTGAGCTGGCCCTGGGTCAGCAGCGCACGAGATCCAGGGCGGCGAGAAAAGTCGGCGGCGGAGAGGGCCGGCGGCAACGGGGCGGCGAATGGGTTGAGGTGAAGTCGAAAGGCAAACAGAAATGGATCGGCTATGAGTCGACCAAAGCCGAGACGGAACCGATTGCGTTCCGGCAGACGGGCGATCAGCTCGAGCTCATCCTGGAGGAGAATCCGTTCTATGCGGAATCGGGCGGCCAGGTCAGCGATACCGGCGTCGTAACGGGCGAGGGATGGGAGCTCACGGTCGAAGGCGTGGAGAAGGTCGACGGCAAAAACGCGGTGGTCGGGACATTCGGTGAGTCGTTCGAGCCGACGCCCGCGCTCGCGCAGGTCAACGAAGCCCGCCGCCGCAACATCGAGCGCAACCACACGGCGACCCATCTGGTGCACGCCGCCCTCCGCAAAATCCTCGGCACGCACGTGCGCCAGGCGGGCTCGGTCGTCGCGCCGGAGCGCCTGCGCTTCGACTTCAGTCATCACGGTCCCGTCAAAGGCGAGCAGCTCGCGGCGGTCGAGGCCGAGGTCAACGCGCACGTGTGGGAGAACCTGCCGATCGAGACCCGCCAGATGGCGTACAAAGACGCGATCGCCGCGGGCGCCATGGCGTTGTTCGGCGAGAAATACGGCGATGTGGTGCGCGTCGTGGATGTCCCGGGCGTGTCGCTCGAGCTGTGCGGCGGCACCCACGTCGCGGCCACGGGGCAGATTGCGTTGTTCCGGTTCACGCACGAGACCGGCGCCGCGGCGGGCGTGCGCCGCATCGAGGCCCTGTCGGGCCCCGCGGCGTACCGCTACGCGCTCGAGCTGCAGACTCGCTTGAGCGAGGCGGCCGGGCTGCTCAAGACCCAGCCCGAGCATCTCGCGCGCCGCATCGAGTCCATGCTCGAGGAGAACAAGAAGCTCGAAAAGCGCGTGGCGGAGCTTTTGAAAGGAGCAGGGGGCGCGGGGGGCGCGGAGCAGGGAGCAGTGGAGAAGATCGGCGAGATCGAGGTCCATGTCAGCGAATCCTCACTCGACGATCGCAATCAGATCGCCGCCATGATGGACGGCTTCCGCGCGAACCATAAACGCGCTATCTCGGTGCTGTTCACGACAGGCGAGCGCGCGGGAATCCACGTGGCCGTCACCGACGATCTGGTCTCCAAGGGTGTGAAAGCCGGCGACATCGCCAACGCCATCGCGTCGACGACCGGCGGCAAGGGCGGCGGCCGCCCCCATTTCGCGTCGGCGGGTGTCGGCGATCCCGCGAAGCTCGGCGAGGCGCGCGCGCGCACGCTCGAGATCGTGCGCGACTTCGCGCAATGACCCGCGAGGAGGTATTGGCCTGGCTGGACGCGCGCCGTCCGGCGCCTCCCGCGACACTCGTCGAGCGATTGCACCGTGCCGTTGATAGCCGGCTCCCGGCTGCCGACTCCCGGCTCCCGGACTATCTGGCGCAGGTTGGCCGAGCGTTGCTGGAACGCGTGGCGGGGACGCCGAACGGCGGGCGCGAATTGGCGCTCGATCTGCTCGCCGCCGACGCATTTGCCACCTATGCCTTCGAGGCACAGGCTGAGCAAGGAAAGGGAGCCGTCGATGAAACTTGATGGTACAGGCTTGCTCGTCCTGGTCGATCCGGTGCGCACCGGTGCCGCGGACGCGGCACGCATCGGTCGAGATGCGAAGGCGGCGGGTGTGCGGGGGCTGCTGATCGGTTCATCGTTCGACGGTGCTGCGCAAACGCATGAGGTTGCGCGCGCGCTGCGACAGAACGCGCCCGGCATTCCCGTCGCGCTGTTCCCGGGATCGGCGATGCAGCTCACGGATCAGGTGGACCTCGTGTTGTTTCTCTCCCTCGTGTCGGGTCGAAATCCGCAGTACCTGATCGAAGAGCACGTGCGCGCGGTGCCCTTCCTGCAGCAGCACCCGGTCGACACGCTTTCCACTGCATACATCCTGATCGATGGCGGCCGCGTCACGAGTGTGGAGTCGGTCAGCCAAACGCGACCGCTCCCCGCTGATAAGCCCGAGCTGGCAGCCGCACACGCCACGGCCGCAACGCTGATCGGGATGCAAGCGGTGTATCTGGATGCGGGCAGCGGCGCCGAACGTCCCGTATCGCTCGAAATCATCCGCGCGTGCCGCGCCGCGGTGCCACAACGACTGCTCTTCGTCGGCGGCGGCATTCGCACGCCCGCGCAGGCAAAGGGCGCCCGCCAGGCCGGCGCCGACTTCGTCGTCATCGGATCAGTGATCGAGGAGGGGCCACAAGGAGAGCTCGGCAAGCGGGGAGGGCTGGGAGGCCTGAAGGCCTTCGTCGAGGCCGCGCGTTGAGCGGACGGGCTGGCGTCGCCAAAATCCGGGAGTCGCTCAACGGTCTGGCAGCCCTCGCCGGCCGGGTCGCCGCGGAGCAGGCCGACACGATCGCGGCCATCGCCGACCGCTACGAACGGACGCTGCGCGGCGGCGGCACGCTGTTCTTCGCGGGGAACGGCGGTAGCGCAGCGGACGCGCAGCACCTCGCCACCGAGTATGTCGTGCGCTATCAGACCAACCGGCCCGCGATGCGCGCCATCGCGCTCACGACCGACACCTCATTGCTCACGGCGTGCGCCAACGACATGGGTTTCGACGAGGTCTTCGCCCGGCAAGTCGAAGCGCTGGCCGAGCCGGGCGACGTGCTGGTGCTGCATTCGACGAGCGGCGAGAGCCCCAACGTCGTCCGCGCGGCGCAGTCGGCTAAAGCGCGAGGCGTCACCGTGGTCGCGTTCATTGGGAAGCGGGGCGGGCAGCTGAAGGAGCTGGCGGATGAAAGCCTGGTGATTCCCGCCGACGACACCGCGCGGATTCAAGAGATGCACCTCGCGATCGAGCACGTGATTTGCGATCTCGTCGAAGATCGGCTGAAAGGTTAGACGTGCGTCGTGCGTCTTGCGTGGTGCGTCGTTGATAGACCTTACGGGGAAGCGAGCATTCGTCACGGGCGGCGGGCGCGGCATCGGTCGCGCGACGGCGCTGCTGCTCGCGCGTGCCGGCGCCAAGGTCGCCATCGGGTATCGCGCGCGGAAGCCGGCCGCCGAAGCGCACATTGTTGCGGCCGTCCGCGGCGACCTGGGCACCGCGAGCGGTGCGCAGAAAGCCGTCGCCGAAACGT
>DASZNX010000178.1:0-5194 GCA_035551075.1 Gemmatimonadales bacterium
ACAAGTCGTCGTGCATTGACACGTCAGCGGATCGAAAAGCGCCCCCGTGGTATCGCAACCTGCGAAGGCGTTGGCGCCAGCGTTACAGCACTGAAGGCACGCAGCCTGCACGCCGGCATCGGAAATCTGGTTGCAGCGGTCAGTGCACGATAGCTGATCCTCGTCGCCGAACAGAGTTGCAAGTCTTTGCTGGAGTGTCGGGCCGGCCGCGGACGCAACAGCGGGATTCTCGCCGTTCCCACACGAACTCAGCACCATCGCGAAAGCCAGCGCCGCCGCCGCACACATGCTGAGCCGGGCACGGTACAGCATGCACTCAAGGGACTCACGAATCGCAGCCATGTGATCTCCCCGGCAAGAGCCACGGCGACCTACGCTCCGCGTTCATATCGGAGTCAATCCGTGTCGACACGCACGAGCGGGAGCCCCCTTGTATGTGGCGAGCCGCCCGGACGGTCTTGTAGTCACAGCGCTCTGGCAGGACGCGGTCGAGTTGTCTGCGCCACTTCGCGCGCCCGAGCAGGGAGACCCTGCGCGGCGGAGGGTGAGTTCTCGCTACGTTCCACGGTGCCGTAGCATGAGCGGATGATGCGACTCGTTCACAGACTCCCCGGAGTACCATCGCCGAATACCGCAAGCTCCGATCAGTTCCAGCTGTCGTTCTGGGCATCGCTCTACTCGGGGGTCGTCTACAGCCTGCTCACGGGGATCTTCGTCGGCCTGGCTGTCTGGTGGGTGCAGAAGTCGGTCGATGAGTTGCGAACGCGTGCGATGTACCGCGGCGAGCTGATGATGTTCCGACAGCAAGTCTCCTCGGCGCTGCGCAAGCCGACCCTGATCAATGTCAGCGAGGACGCAGCCACGACGGAGCCACAGGCAGCGACGGCGGTTGCGAAGCTGCTCGACGAGCGCCCCGTTCCGATGTGGCAGGAGATTCTGGCGCAACCCGCCGTGCTGTTCTCCGCGTTCGACCGTCTGCGGAGAGCTCATGGAGCGTTCCTGGACGCGGCCAACAATTACAACCTCGTCGCGGAACGATACGTTCGGCGGGTGCACGACGCGCGTCGAATCCCGGTCGCGAACGACGCGACGGCGCTCAAGTACATGGTGGGCCGTCTGCAGGGAGGTTCACCGGATGAAGTGAAACCCTGGCTCGCGGGTGTCGCGAACATTGCGACCCTCGAGGAAGATTTCACCGCTTTCCGCTCCAGCCCCGCCGCGCAACCCCCGATACGGGACTACCTCGCCGCGCGCGATGAAATCATGAAATCCCTCGACGAGCTGAGAAGCGCTTTGACGCAACCTCCGTCCAGATAGTTCTGGGCCGTGTTGTCGTACGAACCGCAGAGTCGGCCACGGGTAGATCCTCCCCCCGCGTCTTGTAAGAGAAAAGACGCCCGGAAGCATCAGTGTCTCCCGGGCGTCCGGTAGAGCCTCGCGCGCACCGGCTGAGCTAGCCGAGCAGCTCCGCCGAGGCGACGCGAAGGGCAGCCACCTTCGTTTCGCTGACCATCGCATCACCTCCTTTCGCCGACGCGGAGAGGATAACGGCAAAGTTCCGGGCCGCGCCAGTAAGCGATGGACGGAAGACGACCTTGTCGAGCCGGAAGCATGGAGTGCACGAACTTGCCGTTCTGACCAAGTGCGAGCCGGCGCGACAGGGGGCCGCAACCGGCATTCCTTCCGGTAATACGTTGCTGCTGAATCGGCTTGCCGATTTCGCCGCCTCAGGTGCGGATATTCTCATCCGTGCGGGAGTGCAAGACCACACTGGTGATCGACGAAGGGAGCATCGAAGATCATGGCGTAGGCACTGTGCTGGTGCCCTCCGGTAGGGATTGCGATCAAATGGCCGGGTCCCTGCGCAGCCGGTCCTGCGCCCGCGGCGCGTAGTCTTCTAGCAAGCTGCGGCCACTCAGGGGGAGACGGAATGTAGCTCGTCGAACCGGATCGGCGGTTTGGAGTCCTACGGCGCGCGCAATTGCTGTTATCGTCTCGGCTGAATGGAGACAGTTCACATCCTGCTCCATGCCGCGCGCCGTCTCCGGCACGCGCCGCTCTTCGCGGTCATGAGCGTGCTCACGCTCGCCATCGGCATCGGCGCTTCCGCGCTCATGCTGAGCGTGGTCTCGACCATCCTGCTCAAGCCGCTGCCGTACGGAGATCCGGATCGCATCGAGATGGTCTGGGGTTCGTATCCCGACGCCAATCTTGGCGTTCCCGAACAGCCCACGCACGGCGCGGTGTTCAGCATCATCCGTGACAACACGAAGGCGTTCGAGTCGATCGCGGCGTTTCGCGGCGCGTCGCTCAACCTCGGCGACTCCGCGGCGCCGGAACGTCTCGACGGCGTGGCGGCCACGGGCGAGTTCTTTCAGGCGCTCGGCGTGACGGCGGCGATGGGCCGCTTCTTCGAACGCGCGAACGAGACACCTGGCGACGATCACGTCGTGGTGCTGAGCGACGCGCTATGGCGGCGCCGGTTCGGCGCCGACATGAGCATCATCGGCCGAGTGCTCACGCTGAACGGCGAGTTGTACACCGTCATAGGTGTCGCCCGCTCAGGGTTCGCGTTTCCGCGCGGGTCCGAGATGCCGGGTAACTTTCAGTTCGCGGCGGTGCCGGAATTGTGGGTCCCGCTCAAGCCCCCATCGGAAGGGATTGCCGATCTGGCAATCGTGGGACGCCTCAGAGCGGGAACAACCCATCTTGCGGCGCGCCAGGACATGGATCGCGTGATGGCCGTGGTCGAACGCTCGATTCCCGTGATCAAGAACTCCCACCCGCGCGAACTGCTCGTGCCGCTGCGTCATCAGATAACGGGCGACGTTACGCACATGCTGGTGAGCCTCATGGTCGGCGTGGCGCTTGTGCTCTTGATTGCGTGCGTGAACACCGCGCAACTTTTCCTCGCGCGCCTTCAGATCAGGCGACGGGAGGTTGCCATGCGAGCGGCGCTGGGCGCTACGAAACTCCGCCTCGCGGGAGAGGCGATCGCCGAAGTCGTACTGCTCGTCGCCGCGGGCGGCGCGGCCGGTATCGCGGCAGGGAGCGCGGGTATCGGGTTGCTGCGCGCGTATGGCTCCGCCCAGCTGCCTCGAGCCGCGGAGTTTGCTTTCGACGCGCGTTTCGCCTTGGCGGCGCTCGTCGTAATTGTCGTCGCGGCGATCGCGGTGAGCATCGTCCCCTTGCTCTTTGGCGGCGGTGCGGACCTGATGAGCGCGTTGCGGAGCGGCGGAAGCGGCACAGGCACGAGGGGCATTTCGAGCAAGGCGCGCCGCGCGCTGATCGTGAGTGAGCTCGCGGGATCGCTCGTGCTCGTGGCGAGCGCAGGGCTGCTCGTGCGAAGTCTCTCGCAGCAGATGAGCGCGAAGCTCGGGTTCGACGCCGTGCACGGCACGACTTTCGAGGTTTCGCTCCCGCCCATCCGATATCCCGAACGCGCATATCTGACCGGCATGGAACACGCGGCCGCGGTTCGATTCCTGGGCGCTGCGCTCGACAACATTCGAGCGCTGCCGGGCGTGTCGGCCGCGGGCATCGGTAAGCCGCTTCCACTGAGCGGCGAGCAGCAGGCGTCAGTCTTCACGCCGGAGGGTGAGCTGCCTGCGCTCCCGCCCGACGCGTTGTCGCCGATCGCGCAATTCACGGTTGCGAGCCAAGGGATGCTTCGCGCGCTCGGCGCGACGATGCTTGCCGGGCGCGATTTCTCCGAAGCCGACCGGACCGACGGTGTGCCGGTGGTGATCGTCAACGAGTCGATGGCCGCATGGCTGTGGCCCGGCAAGGACGCCGTAGGCAGACGCATTCATGTCGGGGGACCGGACGATCAGCGGCCGTTCCCGTGGATGACGGTGATCGGCGTGGTGGGCAACATGAAGCGGTACGCACTGACCGAGACGCCGCGGCCGGAAATGATCGTGCCGTACACGCAGAATCCCTATCTCACGTTTGGCACCATGCAATTCGTCGTTCGTTCGAATCTGCAAACGTCCGCGCTGATGCCGGCGATCCAGCGCGCGATTGCCGCAGCCGATCCCACGATTCCCATCGCGCACGCGCGAACGATCGACGATCTCGTCGCGACGAGCGCATCGAACGCACGATTCGTCACGCGATTCATGGAGAGCTTCGGCTTGGTGGCCGTGCTGCTCACGGTCGTCGGCGTCTACGGAGTGATCGCGTACAGCGTTCAGCAGCGGCGGCAGGAGTTCGCCGTGCGCCGCGCGCTCGGCGCGGGCACCCATGAGATCCTGCGGCTGGTTCTCGCCGAAGGACTCAACCTCGCCGCGGTGGGGGTCGCGGTCGGCCTGTCGCTTACCGTAGCGGCAGGGCTCGGCCTGCGGCATCTGCTGTTCGGGGTGTCGCCGTTCGATCTGGTGACTGTGCTAGCGTCAATCGTCGTGATTGCGGGCGTGTCGTTGGCCGCCAGCCTCGTTCCTGCAGTGGCCGCCGCGCGCGTCGAACCTCGCGCCGCACTCGAAGAGTGATCGCTCGAGCCCTGCGCAGCAGGTGTGAGTGGCCCTCGAGGGCGACGTGACCCTCGAGGGCCACTTACATACGAAGCGTGATGATCAGCGGGCCGGAGTGCAGCCGCTCACGCACCGCCCAGCACCATTGAACTGCATCGTGACGCCGCTGAGCGGCAAGTAGACGGGCACGCCGTCCTCGACGAGCGACGCGAAGACGGCAGTGCGTGTGTTGGGGTTCATTTGTCCGTTGGTTGTGACGGCCTGTTCGGCGTGCGAGACGATCACCGAGGTGGGCTTGACCAGCGAATTCACGGCGAAGGCAGCATCCTCCGGGCCCATGACGTTCACGCCGTCGACGTTGACGACCGCCAGATTCGGCTCGTAGAGCTTGCGGAACATGCTCATATCGCTCATCAGGCCGGTATCTCCTGTGAGATAGGCCCTCAGGCCGTTGGTGAACGTCAGCACGTACCCGGCAGCAGACCCGTCGAAACCAGTCAGACCGTTATCGGCGATGTACCCGGCCAGCGGGTCGGTGAACAGCATTGGATTGAAGAGGCTGTCGCTGTGGAGGGCGTTCACGATGTTGACCCGCACGCCTGGCGTACCCGATGCGGTCGTCAACGTGATGCTGGAGCCGAAGCCCAAGCCCCCCGTGCACGGGTGCGCGAGCGGAACGACGATCTCGTCGGGGCCAGTCCCGACCGCCACGCCCCCTGGAG
>DASZNX010000179.1:0-8452 GCA_035551075.1 Gemmatimonadales bacterium
ACGATCGCGCGCCCGCCGAGCTGCGCCGGTTCGCGCCGGCCCTCGGGCGGGTGCTCGCGACACGCGCGGAGCCGCCGCAGTCCTGGGTGATTCGCGGGGCTGAGATCGCGCTCGATAAGCCGGTCATCATCGGCATCGTCAACGTCACGCCGGACTCGTTCTCGGATGGCGGCCAGCTCACCTCCGTACCAGCGGCGATCGACCATGGCGCCCGGCTGGCGGAGCAGGGTGCGCGGCTGTTGGACGTCGGCGGCGAATCGACGCGGCCGGGCGCACAGCCTGTTCCCGCCAAAGAGGAGATCGCGCGCGTCGTTCCCGTCATCCGGGGTCTGGTCCAGCGCGGGAGCGGGCCTGTCTCCATCGACACCCGCAAGGCCGAGGTCGCGCGCGCGGCCCTCGATGCGGGCGCGGCCGTGGTCAACGACGTGTCCGGCCTGCGCTTCGATCCGGAGTTGGCTGCCCTCGCGCGAGACGCGCAGGCGGGTGTCATCCTGATGCATATGCGCGGCACTCCGGCGACCATGGACGATCTGGCGACGTACAACCACGTCGCGGTCGAGGTCGCCGAAGAGCTGGCGGCGCTGGCGGCAAAGGCGACAGAGGAGGGGATCGAGCGCGACCGGATTGTGGTGGATCCCGGGTTCGGGTTCGCCAAGACCGCAACGCACAACTTTCGGCTGCTCGATGAGCTGGCAACCGTCGTGGCCGTTGGCTATCCTGTAGCGGTCGGCCTGTCCCGCAAACGGTTTTTGGGCGCGGCAACGGGGCGCCCGGTAGACGATCGCGATCGCGCGACGGCCGTCGCCTGCGCCCTCGCCTGGGAGCGAGGAGCGCGGCTGTTTCGGGTCCACGACGTCGCCCTGACACGCGAAGCTCTGGAACTGGCGAGCGCTACGACCAAATCAACATGAACGTAGACGCCTTCAAATTCCTGACGCCCCGATTGTGGCCGGATCTGTTCGAGATCCTGCTCGTCTCGTTCGTCATCTACCGCTTTCTGCTGTTCCTCGTCGGCACGCGGGCGCTCCAGATCGTCATCGGTCTCGTGATTCTGTCGCTGACGTACTTCGTGGCGGTATTCGCGAAGTTCACGATGATCAGCACGCTGCTGGGTGTCGTGTTCACGTACGGCGCGTTCGCGGCGGTCGTGGTCTTCCAGCCCGAGCTCCGCAATGCGCTGGCCCGGCTCGGCCAATCGCGGTTCATGCGCGCGTTCTCGCGCGGCGACCGGCAGTCCGTGGCCGAGGAGATCGCCGAAGCATTGGACCGGCTGTCGCGCGCCGGCACGGGCGCGATCATCGCGGTGGAGGGCGATATCGGGCTCGAGGAGTTCATCACGACCGGCGTCCCCATGGAAGCCAAGGTGTCGGCCGATTTGCTGACTACGATCTTTACACCGTACTCGCCGCTGCACGACGGCGCAGTGCTGATTCGCGGCGACCAGATCATCGGCGCCGGGTGCGTGCTGCCGCTCACGCAATTCAAAGTCGCCGACAAGTCGCTCGGCACTCGGCACCGCGCCGCGATCGGACTCTCGGAGGAGACCGACGCGACGGTGCTGGTCGTGTCGGAAGAGACCTCCACGATTTCCGTCGCCAGTCACGGGCTGCTCTATCGCCATCTCACTCCCCAGCAAGTGCGCGATCTGCTCTCGGGTGCCGTCTCTCATCTCGAGGGCGGCGAGCGCGTGACTCAGCCTGCCACCTGATTCAGCGCGTCATGTTCCATACCGGGAGTCCGCGGTTGTCGCGCTCCTGGTGCTCACCGGTTATGTGATTTCTCTCGCACCCACGGTCACGCTGTGGGATGCGGGCGAGTTCATCACCGCGGCCAAAGTGCTCGGCGTGCCGCATCAGCCCGGAACGCCGCTGTTCGTCATGATGGGTCACGTCTGGGCGGATCTCGTCGCCGTCGGACAGTATGCCTGGCGACTGAATCTGATGAGCGCGAGCTTCTCGGCGGCCGGCGCCGGATGCCTGTTTCTCGTCATCGAGCGGTTGCTCGCGGGAGAGCAGCGGCTCATCCGGTTGGGCGGTGCCGCCGCCGCGGCGCTCCTGTCCGCGTTCACATTCACCGGCTGGCAAAACAGCAACGAGACCGAAGTCTACGCCGTCGCGACGTTCAGTATCGCGGCGATGTGCTGGTTGGTTGTGCGCTGGCGCGACCTGCGGGATGAAAGGTCCGCGCGCGCACCGCATCTGCTGTTGCTGATCATCTATCTCGCCGCGTTGTCGATCGGCAATCACCTGCTCGCGTTGTTGGCCGGGCCCGCCGTGTCGCTCTTCATTTTCTATACGCTGCGGACCAGTCCGTCTCTCGATCGCACCGAGCGGAACCGCGAGGTCGCGGAATGGATCGCGCTGACCGCGCTGTGGGGACTGCTCATCGCGGTTGGGCTCGGCAGCAGCGCGTTGATCATCGCGGGCGGGATTCTCCTGCTGGGTGCGGTCGTCGCGTGCTTCATCACGGGGTCCCGCGCGTTTCCCGTGCTGGCGATCGCGATCGCAGCGATCGGCATTTCCACGTACGCCTTCCTCTATATCAGATCGACGCTCCAGCCGGTGCTCGATGAGTCGAATCCCGAAACCTGGCATAACCTCGTGGCGATGATCCGGCGCGACCAGTTCGGCCAGCGCGGCCTGTTCGACAATCCCATGTTTTTCCCCGGCAAAGACAATCCCGGCCGCAACATCGTGCTCATCGGCGAGCAGCTCATCAATTATTTCGTGTATTGCGGCTGGCAATGGGCCCGCTCGCTGCCGGCGGCGGCGATGTACCTGGTGTCGCTCGTCTACGCGGCGCTCGGATTCCTCGGCTTTGATCATGCGCGACGCCGCGACGCCGGCATCACGTATCTCCTCGTCGGACTGTGGCTCGTCACGGGCCTCGGCCTCGTCGCGTACATGAACTTCAAAGCCGGATTCTCGATCTTCTGGAATGTCTATCCGTCCATGAGCCAGCATGAGGTGCGCGAGCGCGACTATTTCTTCGTCGTCAGCTTCCAGGTCTGGGGATTGTTCGCCGGCCTCGGCCTCGTGGACCTGCTCGGGCGAGCAGCGGCGGCACGGTGGGCGCTCGCCGCGGCGGCCTTCGGGGGAGGGGCACTGCTCCCGTTCGCATTGAATTTCCAGGCGGCATCGCGGCGCGGTCCGGATGCGTACGTGGCGCGCGACTTCGCATATAACCTGCTCGAGTCCGTCGAGCCGTATGGTGTGCTGTTCGGTTTCGGTGACAACGACACCTTTCCTGTGTGGTACCTGCAGGAGGTCGAAGGGATTCGACAGGACGTGACGTTGGTGAACCTGTCGCTGGCCAATCTCGACTGGTACGATCAGCAGCTCGCTTCACGACCGCTACGCCGCTTCGATCCTCGGACGGCGCCGGCGGCGTACCGCTCGCTCGCGCCTCCGGAGCCGCCGCCCGCGCGCCAGTTACCGATCTCCGCCGACCAGATCGCCGGCTTCCAAGCCGGGCGGCTTGATCAAGATGTGACCTTACGCGCCGGATCGTTCTCGCTCCGGCTCGCGAGCGGCACGTTCCTGCGCGTCGCCGATCAGGTCATTCTGTTCACGATTGCCGGCGCACTGCCGAACCGACCGGTGACGTTCGGACAGATGTCTGGGAGGGGCGCGTGGCTTGGATTGGACTCGCAGCTCGTATACCAGGGTCTCGTCTACAAAGTGGTGCCACGGGCGGATACGGTGACGCGGTGGGTGCGCGGCATCCAGGGCACCAAGGTGGACACTGCCCGAACCCGCCTGCTGGTCGACTCGGTTTTCCAGTTCGGCAATCTGTTTTCTGCCGACACACTGGACCTGGAGCCCGCGGCCGATCTAGTCGCCCGATCGTTCTCGATACCCTTTCTGGAGTTGGGAACCGCCGCGCTCGGGGTTGGTGATTCGACTCGCGCCCGCGAGTATCTCAGCCGGGCGTACCACTTGAATCCTCAAGCCCGGGGCCGATTCTTCGGCCCTTAGGCCTTCGTTGCTTAGCCTCTATATTCACAGGCTATGAGTTTCGAGGCCCTCCCCGAGCGTTTGGCGCAGGTGAGGGCTGAGATCGAGCGCCTGGCCCCGCATCCGGTGACGATCGTTGCCGTCACGAAGGGGTTCGGAACGGACGCGATTCGCGCGGCGCTCGCGACCGGACTCGCCGATATCGGTGAGAATCGCGTTCAGGAAGCGCTGCGCAAACAGGATGCCTTGCAGCAGTCGGGCATCCGTTGGCATTTGATCGGCCACCTGCAGCGCAACAAGGCGAAGCTCGTCCCCGGTCGATTCGAGCTGGTGCACTCGCTCGATTCGCTGGAGCTGGCGCAGGAGCTGGACGGGCGCGCGACCGAACCCGTGCGCGTGCTGTTGCAGGTGAACGTGGCCGGAGAGTCGCAGAAGAGCGGCTGCACTCCGGATGAAGCGCCGTCTCTCGCGCGGCAGATCGCCGCGCTCGGCAAGTTGCGGCTCGAGGGCCTCATGACTTTGGCCCCATTTACCGATGATGTGGAAGTGCAGCGCCGGGCGTTCCGCGGCCTGCGCCTTCTGCGGGATACGATACAGGAGGAGGATGGACTATGGCTACCGACCCTCTCGATGGGGATGTCCGGCGACTACGCTACAGCGGTCGTGGAGGGAGCAACGATGATCCGTCTGGGTACCGCGCTGTTCGGTCCCCGGGAGAGAACGGAGACGAGCGCGTGAACGACGACGTCTTCAATCTGACGCCGCTCGATATCAGGAAGCAGGAATTCCGGAAGACGTTGCGCGGTTATGAGACCGACGGCGTCGAGGATTTCCGCGTGCGCGCTGCCGACGCGCTGGAGCGCGCGATCCGCGACCGCCAGGTGCTCGAGGAGCGCGTCGCCGCGCTCACGGAGCAGCTCCGCGTATTCAAGGAGCGGGAGAAGGCGATGAACGAAGCGCTCGTCGCGGCGCAGCAGCTGCGCCAGGAGACGCGCGCGGCCGCCGAGCGCGAAGGGCAGGTGATCGTGCGCGAGGCCGAGGCCGAAGCCAAGCGGCTGCTCGACGAAGCCCGCAACGAGGAGCGCGCGGTGCAGGCGAAGATGGCGGAGACGGAGCGGCAATTCCAGCAGTACGTCGGCGGATTCCGCGCCCTGCTCGAGCGCCAGCTCGCCGAGCTCCGCGCTCTCGACCCGAAACACGATTGATGGTAGTTGCCGACGCCGTCCGCGCCATCAAGGCGCGGACTGGAATCACGCCGGAGATCGCGGTCATCCTGGGCACCGGGCTTGGCGCGCTTGCCGAGGAGCTTCGCGCCGAGGCGACGATCGCGTATCCCGAGATCCCCGGCTTTCGGGCACCGACGGTCGAGACGCATGCCGGCCGGCTGCTGTTCGGCAAGATCGGCAAGCGTCGTGTCGCGATCATGCAGGGCCGCTTTCACCGCTACGAGGGTTACACGCTGCAGCAGGTCGCGTTTCCCGTGCGCGTCCTCAAGGCGCTCGGCGCGCAGACACTCATCGTGTCGAATGTCTCGGGCGGCATGCACCCGTTGTGGTCGACGGGCGATCTGGTGCTGATCTCCGATCACATCAACCTGCTCGGTGACAACCCGCTGGTCGGTCCGAACGTGGATGCCGAGGGCCCGCGCTTTCCCGACATGTCGGCGGCGTACGATCCCGAGCTGCGCAAGCTGGCGCGCGCCGTCGCGCTCGAGCACAAGATCGTCTTGCGCGAAGGCGTGTATGTCGCGGTCCCCGGCCCGAATCTCGAAACCCGGGCGGAATACCGGATGCTGCGGGCGATGGGCGCCGATATCGTGGGCATGAGCACGGTGCCCGAAGTGATCACCGCCGTTCATCAGGGCATGCGCGTCCTGGGTCTATCGATCATCACCGACAATTGCCTGCCGGATGCTCTCGAGCCGACGTCGGTGGAGCAGATTATCGCGGTCGCGCGCGGCGCGGAGCCGCGCCTGGCAGCCGTTGTCCGCGGTGTGCTGGAGCGCCTGAACTGATGACGTATCCGCCTTCCGACTCATCCCAGTCGATCGACGCGCTGGAGCAGGAGCTGCTCGGGACGTGGAAGCGCGAGCGGCTGTTCACGCGCGTGAGCGACGCGACGCGCTACGGCCCACCGTTCATTTTTTTCGAGGGACCGCCCACGGCGAACGGGCGGCCGGGCATCCATCACGTCTTCTCGCGCACGCTGAAAGACCTCGTATGCCGTTATCACGCCATGCTCGGCCAGGCGGTCACGCGGATCGCGGGCTGGGACACGCACGGGCTGCCGGTCGAAATCGAAGTCGAGAAGGCGCTCAACATCAGCGGGAAGCGGGAGATCGAAGCCTACGGCATCGAGCGCTTCAACAAGCTGTGCCGCGAGAGCGTGTTCAAGTACAAGACCGATTGGGAAGCGCTCTCGGATCGCATCGGGTATTGGCTCGATTACGAGCATCCCTACATCACTTACAGCAACAACTACATCGAAACGGTGTGGTGGCTGCTCAAGCGGCTGCACGAGAAGGCGCTGCTCTATCGCGGGCACAAAGTGCTGCCGTATTGCCCGCGCTGCGGCACCGCGCTGTCGTCGCACGAGCTGGCGCAGGGCTACGAGACCGAGCAGACGAATTCCGTCTACGTCACGTTCCCCCTTCAGACACGCAAAGGCGATGATCCGCGGAATCTCGTGATCTGGACGACGACGCCGTGGACGCTGTTGTCCAACGTGGCGGTCGCGGTCGATCCGGATCTCGAGTATGGCGAGTATGCCCTCGTCGACCAGGACAGCGGGAAGACCATCAGCTACATCGTCGCCGCCGCGGGCGCCGGCGATGTCCACGTCCATGGCCGGCCGCTTGCCGAAGGCAAACTGATAAAGAAGCAGGTGGGCCGCGAGCTGGTGGGCAAGAAGTATGTGCCGCCGTTCGAGGTCGTGCCGTTCCCGAAAGACGGGCAGCGGTTCGTGGTCGTCCCGGGCACGTTCGTCACCGCCGATGAAGGAACGGGGCTTGTGCACATGGCGCCCGCCTTCGGCGCGGACGACTTCGCGACCGGACAGCAGAACGGGCTCGCGTTCGTGAACCCCGTCGCACCGGATGGCACCTTCCGTGGCACGACGTGGCCCGACATGGAAGGCAAGCTCGTCACGGACAAGGAAACGAACCGGCTCATCATCGAGCGGTTGAAGCACGAAGGGCGCTGGCTCGAGACCAGGCCCTACACGCACAGTTATCCGCATTGCTGGCGCTGCGATTCGCCGCTGATCTATTACGCCCGCACGTCATGGTTCGTCCGCACCACGGCCGTGAAGGCGCGGATGCTCGAGGTCAATCGAGAGGTGGATTGGCATCCGCCGGAAGTCGGAACCGGCCGCTTCGGAGAATGGCTCGAGAACAATGTGGACTGGGCGCTCTCGCGCGACCGCTATTGGGGCACGCCGCTCAACGTCTGGGAATGCGATGAGGATCACAACCATCGCGAGCTGATCGGTTCGTACACGGAGCTCGCGGAACGCTGGGGCAAAGCATTGCCCGAGCATTTCGATCCGCACAAGCCGTACATCGACACGTACTCGTGGCCCTGTCGAGAATGCCCGGGCACCATGCGGCGGGTGCCCGAAGTGATCGATGCATGGTTTGACTCGGGCTCCATGCCCTACGCGCAGTGGCATTATCCGTTCGAACACCAGGCGGATTTCAAAGCGCACTTTCCAGCGGACTACATCTGCGAAGGCGTCGATCAAACACGCGGCTGGTTCTATTCGCTGCTCGCGATCGGCGTGACCGCATTCGACGCGCTCGTCTACAAGCACGTCATCGTCAACGAACACGTGCTCGACGTGCACGGGCAGAAGATGTCGAAGAGCCGCGGCAACGTGGTGGATCCCTGGAAGGTGATCGAAGCGCACGGCGCGGATGCCGTACGTCTGTATCTGCTCGGGCAAAGCCAGGTGTGGTTGCCGAAGCGGTTCGACGAGCGGCAGATCCCGGAGATTGCGGGCGGCTTTCTCAATACGCTGCGCTCGACCTACGACTTTTTCCGCCGCTACGCGCAGGACTGGACGCCGCCGGCCGAGGAGGACGCGACGCCGCCGGCGAACCGTCCCGCCGCGGATCGCTGGCTGCTCGCCCGGCTCGACGAGGTGGTCGCCTTCGTCCGTCAGGCGTGGGCATCGTACGACGTCACCGCAGGCGTACGGGCGATCATGGACTTCGTGGGTGAGGACTTGTCCCGTTGGTATATCCGCCGCAACCGGCCCCGCTTCTGGGCTCCGGATCGCGCGACCGACCCGATCGCGCTCGAAACATTGCACGAGGCCCTGGTCGCCTCGGTCCGGATGCTGGCGCCGGCCGCGCCCTTCATCGCGGATTGGGTGCATCGGTCCCTGACAGGCACCTCCGTGCACCTGGCGCCGTTCCCGGTCGACCGGGGTCACCGCGAACCCGAGCTCCTGGCGGCTATGGACACGGTGCGGCGGCTATCCTCACTCGCCCGGGC
>DASZNX010000180.1:0-5274 GCA_035551075.1 Gemmatimonadales bacterium
CGCGTAGAGTACACTCCGGCCAGCGCTCTGTTGATCGGGTATGCGAACTTCATCGGCAACGAGCTGCCTGATTCCGTACCAGCAGAAACCAGGATCTTCAATCAAGCATTCGCGCGTGTTGGGGTTGCCACTGGCACCGCCGCCTGGGTCACGGTCGACTACGGTACGCAAGCCGAGCACCGCTGGTATGGGCTGACACTTGTGGCCCGGCATCCGCTATCTGCGCGCGTCGCGATCAACGGGCGGCTCGAGCGCTACGCCGATCCCGATCAGGTGATCATCGCCAGTCTGGGCGCGGGCGGGTTTGAGGCTACGGGTGCATCGCTGGGGCTCGATGTCAGTTCGCCGGCAGGTGTGGCGGGAGGTGCGCCGGGAGGTGTGCTGTGGCGGACCGAACTACGCGGTTTCTGGGGCGATCGACCACTCTTTCCGCAACGCGGAGGCGGTTTGGGGCAGAGGAGCGGATTCATCGTGACGTCGCTCGCGCTCTCGCTGTAGGAGTCGTGGACGCTAGGTTGAAGCCATGACCGAACCGCGGCGTCCTGATCCCGACGCTCTCCTCGCGCGCGTCACGGAGGAGGAAGCCAAAGCGCGACGTGGCCGCCTCAAGATCTTCTTTGGCGCGTCGCCCGGCGTCGGCAAAACATATGCGATGCTCGAGGAAGCCCGTGCCAAACGCCGTGAAGGCGTCGACGTGGCTGTGGGTGTGGTGGAAACACACGGTCGGAGCGAAACCGCCGCGCTCCTAGAAGGGCTCGATGTGCTGCCCAGGCGCGCGATCGATTACCGCGGCGTGACGCTGAAGGAATTCGATCTCGACGGCGCGCTTAGGCGCCACCCCTCGCTGATCCTCGTCGATGAGTTAGCCCACACCAATGCCCCCGGCTCGCGCCATGCCCGCCGGTTCCAGGACGTCGAGGAGCTGCTGAACGCCGGCATCCATGTCTATACCACGCTGAACGTCCAGCATCTCGAAAGCCTGAAGGATGTCGTCGCCCAGATCACCGGCATCCAGGTTCGCGAGACTGTGCCGGACTCCATTCTCGAACAGGCCGACGAGCTCGAAGTCGCGGATCTCTCGGCCGAGGATCTCCTCAAGCGTCTGAAGGAGGGCAAGGTCTATGTGCCGGAGGAAGCGGCGCGCGCCATCGACCGCTTCTTTCGCAAGGGGAATCTCATCGCGCTCCGTGAGCTTGCATTGCGGCGTGCGGCCGAGCGTGTGGACGCGCAGATGCGCGGTTATATGCGCGAGCATGGCGTGCGCGAGATATGGCCGGCCGCCGAGCGCGTGCTCGTGTGCATCGGCCCCAATCCGGCAGGTGCTCGACTCGTGCGGGCAGGGAAGCGCATGGCGACGAGTCTCAAGTGCGACTGGACGGTACTGTACGCGGAGGTGCCCGGCCAGCGGATTTCCGCGAGCGATCGTGAGGCGCTGCTCCAAAATCTCCAGCTCGCGGAGGAGCTCGGCGCCGAGACCACAACGCTGAGCGGTCTCAATGCCGCCGAAGAGATGCTTGCGTACGCCCGCGCGCACAATGTGACCAAGATCGTCGTCGGCAAGCCAACCCACAGTCGCTGGCGCGACAAACTGTTCGGCTCCACGCTGGACGAGTTGATCCGCGGGTCGGGCGAAATCGACGTCTACGTCATTTCGGGTGAAGTCGGTGACCCGCAGCGCTCCGCAGTGCCGCATCCGGGCCGCCGGTCTCCAGTGAGTGAGTACCTCCGCGCCGCCCTGGTGATCGCGGGCTGTGCGGCCATCAGCTTCCCGCTGTTCTCGGTACTCTCGGTGACCGACGTTGCCATGATCTTCTTGCTCGGCGTCGTCTTCGTAGCCTCGCGATACGGCCGCGGCCCCTCCGTACTCGCCTCAGTCCTGTCGATCATCTCGTTCGACTTTTTCTTCGTGCCACCTCGATTCACGTTCGCTGTTTCAGACGTGCGTTATATCCTGACCTTTGGCGTGATGCTGGCTGCCGCACTGGTAGCGAGCCATCTGACGCTGCGCATTCGCGCCCAAGCGCAGACAGCGCGCGACCGCGAGCGCCGCACCGGCGCCGTCTATGCGATGAGCCGGGAGCTCGCCGCAGCCCGCACGGCCGCGGACCTGATCGCGATCGCCACGCGCCATCTCGCCGACACATTCGGGGCGGAGATGCATATCCTGATGCCCGATTCGACCGGACGACTGGAGAGTGGAGGACTCGACGAGAAAGAGCGCAGTGTAGCACAGTGGGTGTTTGACCACGGACAGCGCGCTGGAGCCGGCACGGATACGCTGCCGAGCGCGAGCAGCTTGTATGTCCCACTAAGGGCGTCCACCGGCGTGATCGGGGTGCTTGACGTCCGAGCGTCCGATCCGACGCGTTTCGAAGATCCGACACTGTTGCAGCTCCTCGAAACGTTTGCTGGCCAGGCGGCCTTGGCGCTCGAACGGGCGCAGCTCGCCGAGCGCGCTCAGGAGGAGGAAGTGAAAGTGGAGGCGGAGCGGCTGCGGACGTCGCTGCTCAGCTCGCTGTCGCACGACATGCGAACGCCGCTGGGCGCGATCACAGGCGCGGCGAGCAGCCTGCTCGAGGAGCAATCGGCGCTCAAAGAACCCGCTCGGCGCGAGCTGCTCCAGAGCATTCTCGATGAAGCGAATAGGATGAACCGTCTCATCGGCAATCTGCTCGACATGATCCGAGTGGAGAGCGGGGCCCTGCAGGTCCAGAAGGACTGGGAGCCGCTGGAAGAGCCGGTTGGCGTCGCCTTGATTCGCCTGGGTGACCGGCTGAAACAGCACCCCGTGCGCGTCGAGCTGCCGCCCGATTTGCCGCTGGTGCCGATGGATGGCGTCCTCATCGAGCAAGTATTCGTGAACCTGCTCGAGAATGCGGCGAAATACACGCCGCCCAGTACCCCAATCGACATCTCGGCAGAGCAAACAAATGGCGTCGTGCGAGTGGACGTGTTGGACCGAGGGCCCGGCATTCCGCCCGGTGAGGAGCGAAACATTTTCGAGAAGTTCTATCGTGCGGCGAACGAAGGGCCCGCCACAGGCATCGGCCTTGGTCTGACTATCTGTCGAGGCATTGTCACGGCGCACGGTGGCCGCATCTGGGCCGAGAATCGCGCTGGAGGCGGTGCTGCTTTCCACTTTACCCTGCCATTGTCAGGCGCGGAGCCGCCTGCCGTACCAGCCGAGCCTGCCGCGGAGTAGTTTCCCGCGTGGCCGAAACCAAGCCCGTGGTATTGGTAATCGAGGACGAGCCCCAGATGCGGCGCTTCCTACACGCCGCCCTGGACAGCCACGACTATCGGCCGGTCGAGGCGACCACGGCCAAAGAGGGCGTCGCGCAGGCCACCGGCAGAAACCCCGACGTCATCCTTCTCGACCTGGGACTCCCCGATGGTGACGGCATCGATCTCACCCGACGCATCCGAGAATGGTCGGCGACGCCGATCATTGTGATCTCCGCGCGTGGCAAGGAGCAGGACAAGATTGCCGCGCTCGATGCCGGTGCCGATGACTATCTCACAAAGCCATTTGACGTGGGCGAGCTGATGGCCCGGCTGCGGGTCGCGCTGCGCCATGCGGCTCGCGGGGATTCGCCGCAGGAACCGGTCTTCGAAGTCGGAGAGCTACGTGTGGACCAAATGCGCAGGCAGGTGTTCGTCGGCGACAAAGAAGTCCATCTAACTCCGACCGAGTACAAGCTGCTCACACTGATGATTCGGCATGCGGGGAAGGTCCTCACGCATCGGCAACTGTTGAAAGAGGTCTGGGGACCGAATGCCGTCGAACATGCGCACTATGTGCGTGTGTACATGACGCAGCTGCGCCGAAAGCTCGAAGCCGACGCTACGAGGCCGAAATACTTGCTGACGGAACCAGGCGTGGGATATCGGCTGCGACCTGAATGAACAGATCGCCGGCGGGTGTGATTGGCCTCGCGGTCTTCTTCGCTTTCGGCGCGCTCATGGCCTCGCTCGCAGCACTCGCACTGTCATTCCCCAGTTCGGCTCTTCAAGGCGTCTGGCGTCTTAACCCGCAGGAGGCGATGGTGCGGAAGGCCACCTCGGTCAGGTGCGATATCACTCTGAGGCCGTGGAGTACCGTGTCGAACAGCACGTGGCTAAGTTAGGGACGCGGTTGGAGCGGCTACGCGGCGTAGGATTTGTCACCACCATTGGCACCACGGCGTAGACCTCTCGACTAACGTTGTAACTCGTTGTGGCAACACAACGCCACCGTAGCTCAGTGGTAGAGCTCTCGATTCGTAATCGAGCGGTCGTCGGTTCAAATCCGACCGGTGGCTCTTGCAGGACAAGCAGTTATAAGACTGCGCGGTTTTTCGCTGCTAATGTTTGCTAATGTTCGTCGGTGTCGAACGTGAGACGTGTGTAAACTGGTTAGCAACGCGCCGCAGGTTAAGAGAATCTCGTTAGGTGTCCCGCTGTCTCGAAGATGCCATTACCCGACATCGTTCAGATTGGCACTATCACGTTATTGCTGGCTGCTTTTCTCGTGCAGTCCAGCGTCGCCGGGCTTTTTGGATATGCCGGGTTAGGCGTTCTAGTTGCTGTCATACTCGCCGCGATCGCTCGCCGAGTCGGTCCGACTGATCGACCGAACCCCGTCGAGGCAGCAGGGGTTTGCTTCGCGATCTTTGGCCTGCTTCTAGTCGCGAATCCGGGCGGTTCCGACGCGTTCCTTTCGACGGCACTCGCGGGCCTGCTTGCCCAGAGCACCTGGGCTTACCTGCGGTATCCGAACGCATTCAAGTCGTTGGGGAACACGCAGCGGTCCACAGCCGATCGCATAGGCCGCTATGCGGCTTGGGGCGCGGCATACGGACTCGGTCTCACGCTGATAGCGGCGGTGGTTATGGGCTCAGCTGCAGGTTCTGGTCAGCCCCGACCTTCTGATGTGCCACCTCTCGGCGCGTTTGCACTCGCCTACTGTGGTGGGGGAATCCTGGCAGGCCTTCTAACGGGTCTCCTGCTTCCGCTCGCTCGATGGCCGCTCGGAGTTATGCTGCTCGGGATTTTAGGCGCAAGTTGCGGCTACACGGCAGTTGGCATCGCGATTGATGGCTGGTCCCTCCAGACGCTTGAGAACGGGTCATTTATAGGCCTATTCGCAGGCGCCGCGTTTGGTTTTGTCGTTCGTCTACAGTGGATGCGCACAGGTGACTCCGGTGCCTAACGCGCGCCTGAAGCTGGAGGGAGACCTCTGCTGTGGGCGTCGTCGGTGCGCGGCTCGTGCCACGTGAGCGCTTAGCCTAACGG
>DASZNX010000181.1:0-5139 GCA_035551075.1 Gemmatimonadales bacterium
GACCGCGAGCGATCCCTGTCCCGGCTTCTACGTGATGCACACGCCGCTTCGGCGCAAGAAGTACGATTCCTGGGACCCGCGCGAGTACGCAGACGCGCGCGTGATCCCGTACTTCGCGATTCCGACGCAGGTGCTAGGGCAGGCCCACAGTGATTCGCAGCTCCCCGGCTTCGAGGGCTGGGAGGCAGTCGGCCAGGGTCACACAGGCAACATGGGCGATTACGTCACCGCGGTGAATCTCAATCCGCGCCAGTACAAGAGCGAGTCGAGCTATCCGCCCGACTATCTCAAACTGATCGAGATCGACGGCAAGAAGTACCCCATCGCGCACGGCCTCATCGGTGACGCGGGCAACCAGCCACACATCGGGGAATGCTCCTATGCCTTCGGCCGTCTGTTGCACACGCTCGACGGACCCGAATGGGCCGATGTGCTGTGGATGATCCATCCGGGCAGCGGGAAGGGTCCGTATTTCATTCCCGAGCCAGAGGAGATCCAGGCGAACGGCGAGAAGCTCTTCAACGACTGGGGCGGGAAGGAGCAGCTCGCGGCCGTTCTCAGGCTCCCCGAGCTATCCGCCAGTGGTCGCTAACTGGCCGTCGGCTGAACCGGGTGGTCCGCGCTGAAGTGATCGGCGGACCAACCAGGGCGAGCGAGGCTCTATTTGGGCTGCGCCCGCCACGGCAGGCGGCGTAGTTCCTCGGCAAGAGCCTGGGCGCCGGACTCTCCATAGCGCTGCACCCAGAGTTTGAGCCACGCGTCGTTGTCGAGGAAGAACTTCCAGTCACTGACGACCGTTTGCCTGATCAATAGAGACGGTATCGGCGATGTGAACGGTCGAAAGCTCGAGTTGTAGATCGCAGTTGCCTCGTTGCCTTGGTAGAACCCTCCCATCGCGAATCCATCGTCCACATACGACGGAACCGCAAGATCCTGCAGGATGGCGGCAAAGAACTCCTTTGCTCGATCCGCCGACAAGTCGGTGAAGACGACGAAGATTGACTTGTAGATCGCGTCGTCGCCACCGGTCGGTTGAGCGTCCAGGAAAAGTCTCTGGTAGCCGCTTACGAGATCGACAACGTCGGGCACGCTGCGGCCGCCGATATGCTCAGGAGCGAGCCAAAGTGTCTTACGTTCCAAGGAGTCAGGCACGAAGGGACAGACAGTCCCAGCGCGCCCGAGATCCTTGTGAGGTTTCGCGATGAAGCTCTTGATCCAGTCTGCGACGGTTTGAAGTGCGTCGAGATCACTTTTCGAGAGTTTGCTCGTTCTGCTGAGGTCCTCGAGATCCTCGAGAAGAAACAGATTCGTGATCTCCGCTGGCCTGGTCTGTACTGGCACGGCTCCCTCCTTTGCTCGCGCAAATCCTCCCGGACGAAGGTACAACCGTGGGTGTCAGCGAGTCCAACCTCGGCTCGTCCATTGCGGAAACGGGCCCGGCGGTAGCCTCGGAGAGAGCGGCTATGTTAGTGGCTCCGCCGGGCCACCCGCGACCCACGTCCGGGTACGCGCGTGGGAGCAGGGTAGCTGGCCTTGGTCCTGGAACAAGGTCCACTTCGTGAGAATCCGATTGGTCCAAGTCCCGACGGGCCAGCTACCGCCCTGCCCAGGTGTCGCGCAGTGGCACGATCGCGTTGAACACTGGGGCACCCGCCTTCGAGTCCTTGGGATCGACGAAGTAATATCCCTTGCGCTCGAACTGGTAGCGCTCTCCCGTTTTCGCGGCCGCCAACGCGGGCTCGATGCGAGCACCCTCGATGACTTCCAGCGAGCCCGGGTTGATCTGGGCGCGGAAGTCGGCTTCGCCCGCGCCGGGATTCGGGACATTGAAGAGCCGGTCGTAGAGCCGCAGCGTCACCGGCCTCGAGAGTGGCGCCGACACCCAATGAATCGTGCCGCCCACTTTGCGCCCATCCGTCGGGTTGCTCGAGCGCGTCGCGAGATCGACCGTACCGCGCAGCTCGCGCACCTCACCGGTGATCGGGTCCTTCGTCGCGCCAGTGCAGCGCAGGACGTAGGCATGACGGAGCCGCACCTCTTTGCCTGGCGACAGGCGCTTCCACCCCTTGATCGGCGTCTCCATGAAGTCGTCGCCTTCGATGAACAGCTCGCGAGTGAACGGGAGCTTGCGCGAGCCTGCGGCGGGCGCATCCGGCAGGAAAGGTGCCTCGATCTCGTCGACCCTCCCGTCCTCCCAGTTCTCCACTACCACCTTCAGCGGCCGGTGCACGCAGAGGGCTCTCTTCGCGGAAACATTGAGGAGCTCGCGTAGCGTGTTCTCGAGCAGCTCCACCTCGACGGTGCTGTCGGCCTTTGCCACGCCAATGCGGTCGCAGAAGAGGCGGATGGCCTCGGGCGTATAGCCGCGCCGCCGCAGCCCCGCGAGGGTCGGCATGCGCGGATCGTCCCATCCAGAGACGAGTCCCTCGGCGACGAGCAACCCGAGCACCCGCTTGCTCATCACCGTATAGGTGAGGTTCAGGCGCGCGAACTCGATCTGCCGCGGCTTGTGCGGAACGCCGATCTGCTCCAGGAACCAGTCATAGAGCGGGCGGTGCGCTTCGAACTCGAGCGTGCAAAGCGAGTGGGTGATCCCCTCGATGGCATCGCTCTGCCCGTGGGCCCAGTCGTACGTCGGGTAGATGCACCAGTTGTCCCCAGTTCGGTCGTGTCGCTCGCGGCGGATCCTGTACATCACGGGATCGCGCAGATTGAGATTGGGCGACGCCATGTCGATCTTCGCGCGCAGCGTGCGCGAGCCGTCGGGGAACTCGCCGTTGCGCATGCGCCGGAAGAGGTCGAGGTTCTCCTCGGGCGATCGGTCGCGGAACGGCGATGGAGTCCCGGGAGTCGTCAGGGTGCCGCGCGTCCGTCGCACCTCTTCGGCGCTCTGATCGTCGACGAACGCCTTGCCGTTGCGCACCAGCTTCTCGGCCCAATCGTAGAGTTGATCGAAATAGTCGGCGGCGTGATACGAGTGCTCGCCCCAATCGAAGCCGAGCCAGCGCACGTCTTCCTTGATCGCGTCGACGTACTCCTGCTCCTCCTTGGCCGGGTTGGTGTCGTCCATCCGGAGGTTGCAGCGGCCTCGGTAGTCACGAGCGATGCCGAAGTTGAGGCAGATCGACTTGGCGTGTCCGATGTGGAGATAGCCGTTCGGCTCGGGCGGAAACCGAGTGACCACCGACGAGTGCTTTCCGGAGGCGAGGTCGGCGTCGATGATCTGGCGGATGAAGTTGGTCGGCCGCGTTTCCTCGGTCACGTCATGGCCCGCGCGGTATCCCTGATCGAGACGATCGGGATGGCTCCAGTGAGGGTGGCTGGGGCGGTAGGAATCGAACCTACAAATGGCGGGGTCAGAGCCCGCTGCCTTACCGTTTGGCGACGCCCCAAGTGACCTTCGCGACAGCTGCCATTAGACCGTGGCAGCGACCGAGGTCAAGCGGTCGATCCAGGTCTGCGCCCAGGTTCGCACGAGCATCTCTGAGAATCGCCTGCTGATCGTTTCCGATCAGCAGGCGAGCAGCTACGGCCCCGATGAACCGACGACCTTGTCGATCGCGGCGTTCAAGTCCTGCTCCGATTCTTCCTGGCGCGTGAGCGAGACGGAGCCGGGCGCCTTGCCCTTCTTCGTGCCGGAGAGCGAACCGGTCAAGGAATTCTCGGAGTACGTTCCGTCGAACGTCCCCTGGCCTTTCACTGCGAAGGTGACGTGGTTGCCTTCGACTTGAACCTTCGTGAGCGGGGACGCGGTACCAGCGACATCAGCCCTTCCTTTCCAGATGCCACCCTTCTGCTTGAGACGGAGGACCATGGGCACCTGCTTGCCGTCGCGTTCGACGGTCCCTTTCCACATGCCGGTCGCTTCGTTCGTCTCGGCAAACGCAGGAGCCGCCGCGATGGCCACCGCGAGCACGATGAGTCTGATTGGAGAGCGCATCACGTTTCCTTTCGTTGAGGGAAGCCCTAAAAGAGGCTGCAACGCACGCGCCAGCGCACGAGATAGCGGCGGCGCGGCTTATGCAGATTGCCACAGTCGAGGGCTTTCGGGGGAGACTGCAAATGCTCTCACTCAAGATCAACGGCAAGTCGCACAAGGTCGATGCCGACCCGGATATGCCGCTCCTGTGGGTCCTCCGCGACCTGCTCGGCATGAACGGCACGAAGTTCGGCTGCGGTGTAGCTTTGTGCGGCGCCTGCACCGTGCACGTGGACGGCATGCCTCGGCGTTCTTGCGTGATGCCGGTCGGCGCTGCCGTCGGACATGCGATCACGACGATCGAGGGGATCGGTGCGACCACCGTCGGCAAGAATGTGCAGCAAGCCTGGCTCGACCTCGAGGTCGTGCAGTGCGGTTATTGCCAGTCTGGCCAAATTATGGCCGCTGCGGCGCTGCTAGCGAAGGTTCCGTCGCCGACCGATGCCGACATCGATCAGGGTATGTCGGGCAACATCTGCCGCTGCGGCACCTATCCGCGCATCCGGGAGGCCATCAAGAAGGCGGCTGGAAAGCGCATGACCGCCGAGAAGGGAGGCTGAACATGGACCTGTCGCGTCGCCAGCTTCTCTTCGTGGGGGCGGCTGCCGGCGGGGGTCTTCTCCTGGGATGGCATCGCCCCTCGGGGCCACGCATCCTCGCCAAGCTCGACAACGCGATGCCGCCGATCTTCGCGCCGAACGCGTTCATCCGCATCGGCAAAGACGGTCGGGTCACCCTGATCATGAACCAGGTCGAGATGGGGCAGGGCACGTACACGTCGATGCCCATGCTGCTCGCCGAAGAGCTCGAGGTCGGACTCGATCAGGTCCAGCTCGAGCATGCGCCACCGGACGACAAGCTCTACGGTCTTCCCGGATTCGGCGTTCAGCTGACGGGGGCGTCGACCTCGGTACGGCTGTTGTACGAGCCGCTGCGGCGCGCAGGCGCGACCGCGCGCACCATGCTGGTGGCTGCCGCGGCACAGACGTGGAAAGTCGATCCGGCGTCTTGCCGCGCGCAACGAGGAGCGGTCACGCACGCGCCGACCGGCCGCACGCTGACTTATGGCGCACTGGCCGAGAGAGCCGCAAAGGTCCCCGTGCCCGAGAAGGTCGCGCTGAAGGATCCGAAGGACTTCACGCTGATCGGTACACCAGCCA
>DASZNX010000182.1:0-12211 GCA_035551075.1 Gemmatimonadales bacterium
CCGGCGCGCTGCTCGGCGTCTACTCGCGTGTCGGTCCGCTCTTCGTGGCGGGCGAAGGGTCCGAGCTGATCGCGGAGGACGGCACTCGCTATCTCGACTTCGTGGCCGGCATCGCCGTCAATGCTCTCGGCTACAACAGCCCCATTTTCCGCGACGCGGTGATGCGCGCGCTCGACACCGGCCTCGTACACGTCTCGAACCTGTACCGCACCGAACCCGGCGAGCGGCTAGCGGCAGAGTTGGCGAGCCGTGCGTTCCCCTCCGGGGGGCGGGAGGGCGGGGGGGGCCAAGCGTTCTTCTGTAATTCCGGCGCGGAGGCCAACGAAGGCGCGTTCAAGTTTGCGCGAAAGTGGTCGGGGAAGACGGAGATCGTCGCGTTCAGCGGTTCGTTCCACGGCCGGCTCTTCGCATCTCTCGCGGCCACCGATCGGCCGGACTATCGCCGTCCATTCGAACCGCTACTCGCGGGCGTGCAGATCATCCCACTCGGCGATGAAGCCGCTGCGGAGCGCGTAATAAGCGCCGAGCGGACGGCCGCTGTGATCATCGAACCGGTCCAGGGAGAGGGCGGCGTCCGTCCCGTGCCTGCCGAGTTTCTCGCATTCCTGCGCGAGCGCTGCACCGACACGAACACCGCATTGATCTTTGATGAAGTGCAATGCGGTCTGGGACGCACCGGAACATTCTTCGCGGCGGAGCAGACGGGTGTCGTGCCCGACATGTACACGCTCGCGAAGCCACTCGGCGGCGGCCTGCCGATGGGCGCAATCCTGCTCACCGATGCCATCGGCGTGGCGCTCGCGCCGGGCGATCACGCCACGACATTTGGCGGCGGTCCATTCGTTGCCACGGTCGCGCTCGACGTCGTACGCGCGATCGCGGAGCCGGAATTTCTCGCCGATGTTCGCGCCAAGGGCGACTGGCTTGGTGCCGCGCTCACCTCAATGGCTTCGGGTCGCGCGCGCATCCGTGAAGCGCGGGGACGCGGGCTGATGTGGGGCCTCGAGCTCAACGAGCCCGCCGCACCTGTGGTTGCCGCGGCCCGCGAGCGCCACTTGCTCGTGCTGACGGCCGGCCCGACGGTCATTCGGATCGTGCCGCCACTGACAGTGAGCCGCGACGAGCTGGCGCGCGGAGTCGCGATCCTCGATGAGGTGCTTGCGTGACCAGCATTTCCATCAAGGCGCGCCGCGCGCCACTTCCGGAGACGACGTTGCGCCCGGCAGCGCTGGCCGACGTCGCCGGCATGGAGCGGTTGATGGCGCCGTTCGTTATGAGCGGCGACCTGCTACCGCGCTCCAACTACGATCTCTGCCGTCATATAAAGGAATACGTCGTCGCGATTGGGCCGGACGGCGCGATCGTCGGCACAGGCAGTCTCAAGGTCTACAGTACCACCCTCGCGGAGATTGCGGGGCTGGCGGTCCGCGACGATCAGCAGGGGCGTGGCGTCGGCAAAGCACTGGTCGAGGCGCTGCTCGTGGATGCCCGCGCCCTCGGACTTCATGAAGTCTTCGGCCTCACGCGCAAGCCGCTGTTCTTCATGCGACTCGGCTTCAGGGTCGTGGAAAAAGAGCAGTTCCCGCTCAAAGTCTGGGCCGATTGCGCGCGCTGTCCGCGCCAGCACGCCTGCGACGAGGTGGCGGTAGCGCTGACGCTTTAGCCCCATCTAGATTTCCCGTCCCATGGCTACATCTCCGGTCATTTTCTGGGACGTCGATACCCAATACGACTTCATGAAGGCGGACGGCAAATTGTACGTGCCGGACGCCGAGCAGCTCATTCCCAATCTCAGGAAGCTCACGGACTACGCGCACGGCCACGGAATCCGCATCGTGGCCAGCGCCGACGATCACGTGCGCGAGCACAGCGAGATCTCCGCGACGCCCGATTGGAAGGAGACGTTTCCGCCGCATTGCATGCGGGGGACGCCGGGGCAGAGGAAGATCGCCGAGACCGCGCTGCGCGATCCGCTGGTGATCGAGCCCGAGCCGCAGGATCCCAAGGCTCTCGCGAACCGCGTCAGGAGCCACTTTGGTGACCTTCTCTTTCTGAAGCACCGGTTTGACGTCTTTTCCAACCCGAACGTCCTGGCCGTGCTCGACGCCTTGAACCCGCACGACATCGTGCTCTATGGTGTCGCGCTCGACGTCTGCGATAAGTACGCGATCGAAGGGCTGCTCCGGCATCGGCCGCAAGTCCGGCTGTTTGCGGTCGTAGACGCGATGAAGCCGATCGACCGCGACGTGGCCGAGCATTTGCTGAAGGAGTGGGGCGAGGAGGGTGTCCGCCTGGTGAAGACCAGTGAAGTCGTCGTGGGTGGCTTGGTAGAAGAGCTCGCGCGGGCAAGCGCATGACGTCAACCGCTTCCGCACCAACCCAGCACGCGCCACCGGCATTCGGGAAGTTTTTCTTGCCGGGACCAACCGACGTTCATCCCGAAGTACTCGAAGCCATGATCCATCCGATGATCGGGCATCGCTCATCGGCGATGGAAAAACTGCTTCAGGGGATGGCACCCAAGCTGAGCGCCCTGGCCCGGACCGCCCGGCCGGTTTTCGTCGGCACCACCTCCGCGACCGGCTTCATGGAAATGGCCGTTCGGAACGGGGTGCGTCGCCGCGCGTTGTCGCTGGTCAACGGCGCCTTCAGCGAACGATTCGCCGGCATTGTGGGCGCCTGCGGCAAGGAATGCATTCGGCTCGACGTCCCCCTCGGTGCGGCGGTCGAGCCCGAGATGCTGCGTGACGCGCTGAAACGCACGCCGGTCGACGCGGTCACCTGCGTGCACTCCGAGACTTCCACTGGCGTGCTCCAGGACATCGCGAGCTACGCCGAGGTCGTGCAGGAGTTCGACGATGTGCTGCTGTTGGTCGACGCGGTGACCTCGATGGCGGGGTCGCCGGTTGAAACGGACGCGTGGAAGCTGGATTTCGTCTTCACCGGATCGCAGAAGGCCCTCGCGCTGCCTCCGGGCCTCGCGCTCGGGGTTGCATCAGAGCGACTGATCCAGCGCGCGAAAACGCTCGAAGAACGAGGCGCATATTTCGACGTGATCGGTTTTCTCGCCGCGACCACCAAGTTCCAGCCGACGAATACGCCGGCCATCTCGCTGCTCTACGCGCTCGATGTGCAGCTGGAACGCATCGCGCAGGCGGGCGGGATCGAAACGCGCTGGGCGCGTCACGATGCCATGCGCCGGCGCGTCGAAGGCTGGGCGAGGGAGCATGGCGTGCCGTATCTCCCACGCGAGGGTCGTCACAGTTGGACGGTGTCCTGCTTACGTCTGCCGGAAGGCAAGCACTCCAAGGACGTGGTCGGCGCGCTCAAGCAACAGGGTTGGACGATCGGTGCGGGGTATGGCGCGCTGAAGGATTCGACCATCCGGATCGGCCACATGGGCGACCACACCGTCGCGGCGCTGGATGAGTTGCTCCCATTGATCGGCCGGGCTCTGGAATGACGTCGCGCGTCGTCGTGGCCGATCGCGTGGCGAAGAGCGGCCTCGACCTGTTGGCTCAAACACCCGACATCGAAGTCGTTGACGTCGCAGGCAAGCCGGCGGAGCTCGACAAGGCCATCGCCGGCGCGGACGCGCTGATCGTCCGCAGCGAAACGCGTGTAACCGCCAGCCTGATGGCGCGCGCGCCGCATCTTCGAGTAATCGCTCGCGCGGGAACCGGCGTCGACACGATCGACGTGCCGGCAGCCACGCGGCGTGGCATCGCCGTGATGAACACGCCGGGCGCCAACACGGTCAGCGCCGGCGAGCACGCGCTGGGTCTGCTGCTCGCCCTCGTGCGCAAGATTCCGGATGCGGCCGCGGCGATGAAGCGCGGCGAGTGGGACCGGAAACGCTTCGAAGGCACGGAGCTCCGCGGCAAGACCATGGGTGTCGTCGGACTCGGCCGCATCGGCGGACACGTCGCGCAACTCGCGCGCGCGTTCGGCATGCAGGTCGTGGGTCACGATCCGTACCTGCTGCCGGAGCGGGCCGGCGAGCTCCACGTCCGCTTGCTGGCGCTCGAGCAGTTGCTCCGCACGGCCGACGTCGTGACCCTGCACGTGGCCTTGACCGACCAGACGCATCATCTCATCGACGCCAACCGTCTGAAGCTCATGAAGCCGACGGCGGTGTTGATCAACACGGCGCGCGGCGAGCTGGTGGACGAAGCGGCCCTCGCCGAAGCGATCAAAGAGAAGCGTATCGGCGGCGCCGCGATCGATGTGTTTGCCGTCGAGCCCTTGCCCGCGGATTCGCCGCTGCGGGGTCTGGACCGTGTGATTCTGACGCCGCATCTCGCGGCCTCGACCGCCGAAGCGCAGGAACGCGTCGCGATGGAGATCTGTACCGGTGTGCGTGAGGCGCTGGTGGCGGGCGACCTGTCGTTGGCGATCAACGTGCCGGGCATGGGTGGCGACCTGTTGCGTCGGCTCGCGCCGCTGCTCGACCTGGCCCGCCGGTTGGGCCGGCTCGCCCTCGCCCTTGCGGACGGACCGGTCAAAGCGGTTGAAATTGCGTACGGGGGGAAGGAAGAAGGTGCGCAGCGTCCCGTACTCGTCTCGGCACTCGAAGGTCTGCTCGCCGCCATGAATGCGGGCCCCGTCAGCCTGGTCAACGCGCAGGTGCTCGCCGAAGAGAAAGGAATCCAGCTCGGCATGAAGACCGGGGCGCCGGAAGCGGGGTTCGAGACCTCGATCGGCGTGAAAGTGGATACGCAGCGCGGCCGGGTGCGTGTCACGGGTGCGTTGATCGGCGACAGCCATGGCCGGGTCATTCGCATCGACGACTTTCACGTCGACGTCGTCCCTGATGGTTGGATGCTCGTCATCAAGAACCGGGATGTGCCGGGTGTGATCGGTCGAGTGGGATCCGCGCTCGGCAGCGCGGGGATCAATATCGCGAGCTATCACCAGGCGCGGCGCGCGCCACAGGCCGGGGCCGGCCCGGGCGATGCGCTCGCGGCCATCAACGTGGATCAGGCGCTGACCAACGGCGTGCTCGACAAGTTACAGGCGCTGCCCGACGTGCTGGACGTCCGCCTCGCGAACTTCGGCGACTAATCCGCCGCCTGCTGTTCGGGCGACTGCTCGTCCGCCAATAAGCGAAACGACTTCACGGCCCCAGTGAGCCGATCGGCCGCTTCCGCGAGCTGATTCGCCGACGACGCAATCTCCTCAGTGGACGCACTCTGCTCCTGACCGGACGCCGCGAGCTCCTCGGCAGATGCCAGCAGGGTGTCTGTCTGACCGGCCACGGTTCCCAGACGATTGGCGATTTCCTCGACCAGCGCACGCAGCTCGGCAGCGGACTGAGCGATGTCGCGGCTCCAGGCATCGTTGGCGTCGGCTTCGCTGGCGACCGCGGCCAGACCCTGGCCGGCAGTTTGCGAAGCCTCACGCACCGCCACGCCACCTTCCGCTAGTCGCACGAGCCGGTCACGAATCGCCTGAACGCGCGTGAGCACGCCACGGACCGTGTCGGCCGTATCTCCTGCGGCGGCGGCGGCCACGGTCGCCAGCTTGCGGACTTCGTCCGCGACCACGGCAAAGCCGCGGCCTTGGGGACCCGCGCGTGCCGCCTCGATCGCGGCGTTCAACGCCAGCATGTTCGTCTGTGTGGCGACCGATTTGGTCTGCGCGACAAAGGTCTGAATTCTGGCGGACGCCTCAGCCAGTGCTTCCGCCTCCTCGGCGCCTTTCGCAACCTCGTCGGCGATCTTGCCAAGATGTGAAGTGCTTTGGTCCAGGGTCTCTTTGTGTTGGCGCGTGAGCGCCGCGAGATTGGCGTTGCGGCGCGCGGCTTCGTCGGCACCCTGAGCCAGCTTGGCGGCAATCTGGAGGACGCGCGCCGCGTCGTCCGCCGCGGCGCGAACCAGCTGCGCCTGTTCCCCGGCGCGCTTCGAGACGTCCTGCGACGTTGACGCCATCTCCTGTGTCGATGCGCTCATTTCTTCCGTGGATGCCGAGATTTCGGTGGCCATGGCCGCCGCCTCGTCGGCCGCGCTGCGGATCGCGCCGACGAGCCGCCGTAACGCCACCACCATCGAGTGAACCGACGAGAGCAGGTCGGCGACTTCGGTTGCCCCGGTGCGATGTGTCGTGACCGTGACGGAGAGATCGCCGCCGGCCACGCGACTCGCGATCGCGCCGGCCGCGCGCACGGGCTCGGTCACGAGTTGCCCGACACGCCGGGAGAGCCAGAACAGCGCCGCAACTGCCACCACGGCGACCACGAGGCCGCCCACCCAGATCATGGTTGGCGTGGGGCGAGTACTCGCGATCCACCAAACGAAGAGGACGATCAGCGCGACGGCGCCAGTGGCGAAGAGGAGAAAATTCTGCCGCAATTGCTGAGACTTTATGGCCATTCCCTTGCGGTTTAGTTTTGGTCACGTATGCGCAACATCCCAAGCTACGATCCGCAATCGCTCGAGGCAAAGTGGCAGGCGCGCTGGGCGGAGCGTCACACGAACGAGCCCGATCTCGATCGCGCAGCGCGGCCGTTCTACAACCTGATGATGTTTCCGTATCCGTCGGCCGAGGGATTGCACGTCGGCAACATGTTCGCGTTCACGGGCGCGGACATTTACGGACGATTCAAACGACTCCAGGGATACGACGTCTTCGAGCCGATCGGATTCGACGCCTTCGGCATCCACTCCGAGAACTACGCGCTGCAGCGCGGCATCAATCCGGCCGAGCTCATCCCGCAGAACATCGCCACATTCCGGCGCCAGCTCAGGCAATTCGGCGGTATGTACGACTGGCGGCACGAGCTCTCGACCACCGATCCGGCATACTACAAGTGGACGCAGTGGATCTTCATCCAGCTCTTCAAGGCGGGGCTCGCGTACAAGAAGCGCGCGGCCGTCAACTGGTGCCCCAAGGACAAGACGGTTCTCGCCAACGAGCAGGTGATCGACGGGCGCTGCGAGCGCTGCGGTACGGCGGTCGAGCAGCGCTTCCTCGACCAGTGGTTTTTCAGGATAACCCAATATGCCGAGCGTCTCCTCGACAACCTCGGCAACCTCGACTGGTCCTCGTCAACCGTCTTACTTCAGCGCAATTGGATCGGCCGTAGCGAGGGCGCGGAGCTCATTTTCGAGACGCCGAGCGGCAAGCAGATCACGGTCTTCACGACGCGGCCGGACACAGTGTTCGGCGCCACCTATCTGGTGCTGGCGCCCGAGCATCCCTTCGTCGAAGAACTGACCGCGGTCGAGCAGCGGTCGACCGTGAAAACCTATCAGCGCGAGGTGCAGTCGAAGGACATTGTGTCGCGGCGCGTGGGCGACAGGACGAAGACCGGTGTGTTCATCGGATCGTACGCGCGCAATCCCGCGACCGGCGAGGCGATTCCCATCTGGATCGCGGATTACGTGCTCATGGAATATGGCACGGGCGCGATCATGGCCGTCCCCGCGCACGACAGGCGCGACTTCGAGTTCGCAACCCAGTTCAAGCTGCCGATCAGACAGGTGGTGGCGGTCGACGGAGAGCCGTTGCCGAGCGTCTCCGAGGAGGGGACGCTCGTGAACTCCGGGCCATTTGACGGCGTACCCTGCCGCGAAGCGGCCGGGAAGATCGTTACATGGCTCGCCGCGCGGAACCTCGCCACACCACGCGTTCAGTACCGTCTGCACGATTGGTGTATCTCGCGGCAGCGCTACTGGGGGCCGCCGATTCCGATCATCTATTGTGAGAAGTGCGGGGCCGTGCCCGTGCCCGAGAAAGATCTGCCGGTCGAGCTTCCGCTCATCGAAGACTTCCGGCCGGACGATACGGGAGTGAGTCCGCTCGCCCGGCACGAGGAGTGGTACTTCGCGAAGTGCCCCCAGTGTGGCGCGCAGGGCCGGCGCGAGACGGATGTTTCCGACACCTTCCTCGATTCAGCCTGGTACCACCTGCGCTATCCGTCGACTGAGTTTCCTGACCGGCCCTTCGACGCCGCACGCACGAAGAAATGGCTTCCGGTAAGCAGCTACATCGGCGGAAACGAGCACGCGGTATTGCATCTCTTGTACGCGCGGTTCATCTGCATGGTGCTCTCCGATTTGGGCTTCGTGCATTTCGACACGCCGTATCCGAAGTTCCGGGCACACGGGCTGATCGTCAAAGATGGCGCCAAGATGTCGAAGTCACGCGGCAACGTCGTCGTTCCCGATACCTATATCCAGCAGTGGGGCGCCGACACGTTCCGCATGTACCTCATGTTCCTTGGCCCCTTCCAGGAGGGTGGCGATTTCCGGGACGAGGGGATCGTGGGGATCCGGCGGTTCTTGGAGAAAGTGTGGGCACTGGTGCATGAAAGGGCGGCGGGGGCCGGCGAGGGCGCGGCGGCGAAGGGCGGCAACGACGTCGTGCTACAGAAGCTCCACCGCACGATTCGCAAAGTGACCGGCGATACGGAAGCGTTGCAGTACAACACGGCGATCGCGGCGATGATGGAGTACGTCAACGAACTGCGCGAGCACGGGGCGGGGAGCACGGAGCTCGTAAAACCGCTCATCGTCATGGTCGCGCCCTACGCGCCGCATGTCGCCGAAGAGCTCTGGGAAGTGCTAGGGGAAAAGCAATCCGTCTTTCAGGCGCACTGGCCGTCGTTTGACGAGCGGCTCGCCAGCGCGGGCGACGTCGAGATCGCCGTGCAAGTGAATGGGAAGCTGCGCTCGCGCCTCGTCGTCCCGCGCGGGATGGCTCAGGACGCGGTTTTGAAGATCGTTCTGTCGGATGAAGCGGTGAAGAAGTTCGTCGACGGGCAGCCGCTCAAGAAAGTCATCTACGTTCAGGATCGGTTGGTGAATCTCGTCGTCTAGAGCACTTTGGCGACGAGATCGCCGACCAGATAGCCCACCGCCGCCACTCCGATGCCGATCACGAACATATCGACGCCGCTCCGGATGACGCCGCGGCCGGTGAAGAAGCTGCGCGCGGCGCCGACGGCAAAGTGCGACAGCATCGCGATCGTGAACGCGGTCCAAATCGCCGCCTTCCCGTTCAGGAACAGAAACGGCGCGACCGGGATGAACGCGCCGATCGCGGTCGCGAGACCGGTGATCCAGCCCTCACGGAACGGCGTGGCGTGGGCTTCACCGATCTTGAGCTCTTCCCGGACTGATTCGCCGAGCGCGCGTTCCGGATCGCGCATGACTTCTTGAGCCATCCGGCGCGCCGTCCGGGGCTCGAGACCCTTGGCCTCATAGAGGAGCGCCAGCTCGTCCTGTTCCACGTCCGGCATCAACCGGATCTCTTCTTTCTCCATTTCGATCTCGTGCTCGTAGACCTCCTGCTCGCTCTTGGCAGCGAGGTAACCTGAGGAGCCCATCGAGAGCGCGTCAGCGATCATTCCCGCGACACCCGAGATCATGATCACGTGCGGCTGGACGGCCGCGCCAATCACGCCGGCGACGAGACCGAAATTCGCGGTCAGTCCATCATTGAACCCGTAGACGACACTGCGGAGAAATCCGCCCGACTCGCTCTTGTGCCACGGCTCGCTTCCCTTTCCGGCGAGTCCGGCGAGCGTCTCCGCGTGCGCGGCCGACTCCTTCGCGAGCTGCAACGAGACTTCCTGCGCGTCGGGCAGCGTCGAGGACTTGTGAAGGTCGAGATACCCTTTTACTTCCTGCCCCTCCTCGCGCAGCAGCAGCGGAAGCAGGAATCGCGTTCCGAAGCGACGGCCGACCCAGGCCCGGATCCTCGCATTGACCGATGGACGCGCGTGTGCCACGGTCTGGCCGTGTTCGGCAAGCAGCTTGCCCCACATCTGGACATGCCGCTCCTCCACACCGGCCAGCTTGATGTAGACGTCTTTTTTGTGTGGGTCGGTCTCCTGACCTGCCAGGGCGAGATACAGGTAGGCCGCGTCTGCCTCGTCCTGCCAGTGATGGAGCCACTCGTGGACGTCGGGTTTTGGCATGGCCTAAGATATCCCCTGAACCGTCAAGTTCCTACTCAGTAACTACTTAGGTGCGTGGTGCGTAGTGCGTGGTACGTGGAACTGCGCCACCGCGTTCTCCCACGCACCACGCACCCCGTACCACGCACTTGATGGCGCGACCCTATAAGTCCTTGTCGCATCTTATAGATCGGACATGACCGTGTCTCTGGCCGTCCCAGACATCCTAGTCGCCCGCGCGCAAGCTGGTGATGAAGCAGCCCTCGAAGCCCTGTATCGGGCCTTCGAAGCGCCTGTCTACAACCTTGCGCGGCGGATGCTCAAGCGACCGGAGGATGCCGAGGACGTGTTGCAGGAGACGTTTCTCGAGGTCGTGCGCAACATCAAGCAGTACCGAGGCGAAGGGCATCTCTGGGGTTGGGTCCGTCGCATTGCCTCGACGAAAGCGCTGATGCGGATTCGTCGTGATCAGATTCGCGCAACGGAGCCGCTCGACGAAGAGCCGGGCAAACACGGGATGCACGTCGGCGCAAATATCGACCTCGAGCGAGCGTTCGAGCAGCTCTCCGAGACTTCGCGCGCGGTCGTATGGCTGCACGATGTCGAAGGATATACGCACGAGGAGATTGCGGAGCAGATGGGCAAGTCGGTGAGCTTTTCCAAATCGCAGCTGGCGCGGGCGCACGCGCGGCTGCGGCGCATGTTGGACGCGGAAGCGGGAGACGTTGGAGGAACGCACGCATGATGCATTGTACGATGGAAGATCTGGGGGCACTGCAGGCGGGTGAGGGGTCGGTGTGGGCGCGCCGGCACATCGCCACCTGCGACATCTGTCAGAAAGAATTGGAAGGACTCTACCAGCGGGTGGCGCAGCTGAAGGCGCTTCCCTCGCTGCGACCGCCGCGCGATCGTTGGCCGGCCGTGCGAGCGGTGATGCGCGCCGAGCGCTCCCGCAAGCGTCGCACGTGGGGCGCATGGACCGGCAGCCTGGCCGCCGCCGCGGTGCTCGCGGCCATCCTGCTGATGCAGCCGCGCCAGGCCCCTCAGCTCCACGCGGAGCTCAATCAAGCCAAACAGCAGTCTGCAACCCTCGAAGATTCACTGCAGCAATACGACATCGACGGCCGTGTGTTGAGCGGACACGCGGCGGCCGTCGTCGCCGATCTGGAAGACCGCATTTCCGCAATCGATGGGGCCCTTGCACAGCAACAGGAAGGCGTGCAGGACGCCCAGCTCATACAACTCTGGCAAGAACGGGTCGGTTTGATGCGGCAGCTGGTCAATGCCCGCGCCACGCGCGCCCGTTACGTCGGGCTCTGAGGCCCGGGAGGACGAATGTTTCGTAACGCAATGATGGCAGCGATTGCCGTCTGTTTGATTTTACCCGCCGCATCAGGTGCACAGGACACGACGCAATCGAGTCCTGGCACTCGGGCGCCGCGATCCCCGCGTCCGCCCCGACCTCCGCGCGTCCGGGTGGAAACCCGTAATGGGCCGTTCGGTGTCTACGCATTCAGCGACAACCGCGGGCGGATCGGCGTGATCGTCGATACTCACGCGAATGCCGCGAACGACAAGGTCGGCGCCCGCATCGACGGCATTACGCCGGGTGGACCGGCTGAGAAGGCCGGTCTCAAGGCGGGCGACATCATCACCAGCTTCAACGGAACGGCGCTCGGTGGCGCAAAGGCGGAACAGGACGAGGACTCGGGTCCCGGCATGAAGTTGATCGAGCTCGCCCGGGAGCTCGATCCTGGCGATACCGTGCAGATCGAATACCGGCGCGCGAACGAGTCCAAGAAGGCGACCATTGTCGCGCAGGACCTCGATGGTGATGGCTGGATGCGCATGCCGGGATTCGGCGGCATGGAAAACATGATGCCGAGGATGCATATGGGCCCCGGCGAGAGTTTCGAATTCGCCTTCGGGCGCCCCTGGGGCGGGATCGAGCTCGTCAAGCTCAACCCCGATCTCGGCGCATACTTTGGGGCGCGCGAAGGGGTCCTGGTCGTGAGCGCGCCGCGTGATTCCACACTCGCGCTCAAGGGTGGAGACGTCATTACCGCGATTGGCGGGCGCAAGCCCTCATCGCCCGAGCAAGCGATGCGGATTCTCCGGTCGTACGATTCAGGCGATACCGTGACGATCAACGTCCTGCGGAATAAGAAGACGGCGACCGTGACGTGGATCGTGCCGGAGAACGACGAGCGCTATTACAGGGAGGCTCCGCGGATGCGGGAAGAGCCCAGCTGGTTCCAGGTGAGGCCGAAAATTAAAATGCCGGTGTGGAAGATTCGGAATGTCGTCAGG
>DASZNX010000183.1:0-2885 GCA_035551075.1 Gemmatimonadales bacterium
TCCCCCAGGTGATGAAGGCGTGGTCGTAGCCTTTGGTGTTGATCATGTTCGCGATCGGGTAGACGGTCAGCGCGGAGCCCGCGCCGAATCCGGCGGCCGTCAGGCCGGCGGCGAGGCCGCGGTGATCCGGAAACCACTTGAGCGCGCTGCCAATCGCGGTGCCGTACACGACGCCGGCGCCGAGTCCGGCGACCGCGTACGAGAGGTAGAGCGCGGTCAGCGTGTCTGCGCGGCCGCTTCCGATCCAACCGAGGCCTGCCATCAGGCCGCCGAGCGCGACGAGCAACTTCGGTCCGAACTTGTCGACGAGCCATCCCTCGAAAGGAACGAGCCAGGTCTCGAGCAGCACGAACACCGTGAAGGTGACCTGCACCGATGCCTGGTCCGCATGCAGGTGTTTCTGCAGCGGCGGAACGAACAACGTCCAGCCGTATTGGAAGTTCGCAACGGCAATCATGCTGAGGACGCTGAAGACGAGAATCAGCCAGCGGTTGTTGAGCGCGCCTTCGCGCTCTCCGCTGACGGCTGCGCGTGCATCCATTGGTGAACCCCCGACGTGGAAGTCTCGCGAACTCGGAATGCGACTGCTGCGCTGGAACCGACCGCGGTCGACCCGCCCGCGGAATCACCGCGCGAGCGGGTCAGGCGAACGTCTCAAGACGCCTACGCCGGTGGGCGATCCTCGTCAAGCTGCGCGCGGAACGGGATGACGCCCGGAACCATCCACTTGTTCCACATCTCATCGACCTTGCTCTGGAAATAGTCGATGTCGTCGTCGGTGAAGTGAGCGAACCGGCCCTGCTTGAGCAGGTAGTCGCGCACGGGAACGCGCTTCACGCGGCCGTCCGCGATGTCCCGCGTCTTGCCGATCAGCTTGAGGACGCCGTTCTCCACTTCGTAGAGCGGCCACACTCCCGAAAGGACCGCCAGCTCGCCGAGCTCGTGCGAGAGCATCGGGTCGTAGTCCCAACCCTTCGGGCACGGATCGAGCGAGTGGATGAAGGTCGGCCCGCCGATGGAGAGGCCCTTGCGCACGGCGTTCATCGAATAGACCGGATACGACATGCACACGGTCGCGACGTACTTACAGCTCGGATGGCCGGCGGCCATCATGCCCGCCATGTTCTTCTTCCAGCGGTGATGCATGATCCGCTTCACCTTGCCCGGCGGGCTGAAGGTGGTGTGCGCTCCGTACGGCGTCGATCCCGAGAGCTGGATGTCCGTGTTCGCGTACGACTCGTTGTCGTACATGAGAATGAGGCAGTTGTAGTCGGGGTGCGTGAGCGTCGCCGAGATGGCGCTGATGCCCATGTCGGCGCCGCCGCCGTCGCCGCAGAAGGCGATCACGTTGATCGGCTCGTCCTTGATCTTGCCCTTGCGCATGAGGACCTTGAGCGCCGCTGCCGCGCCCAGGGCCGCCGAGCCCGACGAGCCGAGCTGCGTGTGCATCCAGGGCACGACCCACGAAGTGCTGTAGTAGGTCGTGTTCGCGACGTACATGCAGCCGGTGCTACCCAGCACGATGGTGCGCGGCCCCGCCGCCTTCACCATCAGCTTCATCACCAGCGCGGACTCACAGCCCTGACACGTCCGGTGTCCCGAGGTGAAGAACTCCTCCAGCGGGAGCTTCTTCACGCCCTTGAACATGTCCAGCTTCACCGGCGCGCGCGCGTGGGTCAGCTCCGCCAGTTCCCTGTCCGTTGTCGCCATCTTCGAATCCTCCTGCGAAACGTTGAGAAACTCTGGCCCGCTACTCGCGCAGGCCGATCCATTGCGTGCCGGGCTGCTGCTTGCCGGCCGCCGCCTCGAAGAGCTTGTCCGACATCTTGCGCACGTCGGGCACGGTCACCTCGCGCCCGCCCAGGCCGCAGATGAAGCCGAGCACCGGCGGCCGATTGGCCGACGGGTAGAGGGCCGTGCGCGTCTCCGTCGCCAGCACGCCCGAGTGGAACGGCGCTCCGAGCGAGAAGTCGCGATCGATGACGCCCACTGCCTTGAAGCGGCTGAGCGTCTTCGCCAACTCCTCCGCCGCGAAGGGACGGAACCAGCGGAGGCGCACGAACCCGACCTTCTTCCCTTCTTCGCGCAGCTGCCGGATGGTGACCTTTACCGGCATCGACAAGGTGCCCATCCCGACGAGCACCACGTCCGCGTCGTCGGTCATGTATTCCTCGAAGAAGGGATTGCCGTAGGTGCGGCCGAAGATCCGCTCGAAGTCCTTGTAGGCCTCGCGGATCACCTGCGGCGAGCGCTCCATCGCGGCCGCAGTCTGGCGGCGGATCTCCATCAGCCAGTCCTCGTTCGCCTGCGGGGCGACGGTGATGGGGTTGTCCGGGTGGAGGAGCAGGTCGCCGCGGTTGTACCGGGGAAGGAACGCGTCCACCTTCTCTCTGGCGGGGACCTTCACCAGGCCCTGCGAGTGCGTGAGGAACGCCCCGTCGCAGCTGATGGCGCAGGGCAGGAACACGCGGCGATCTTCCGCCACGCGGAAGGCGATGAGCGCGGTGTCGAGTGCCTCCTGCGCGCTGTCGACCCAGACGAGTTGCCAGCCGAGGTCGCGAACCGCGAGGGCGTCGTTGTGCTCGACACCGAACGCACCCGGGTCGTCGAGAGCGCGGTTCCCGACCATGGCGATCATCGGGATGCGCAGCGCCGGCGTGACCGTGAGCGCCTCCATCGCGTACATCCAGCCGACGCCGGACGAGCCGCAGAAGACGCGCGCTCCGCAAGCGCTGGCGTGCTTGACCACCTCGAACTGCGAGTGCTCGCCCTCGGCGATGATGTACTCGCAGTCCATCTCGCCGTTGGCGACCAGCTTGGCGATGTACTGCATCACGGTGTCGTACGGGCGGATGGGATAGCCGGTGATCACGTCGACGTCGGCC
>DASZNX010000184.1:0-4434 GCA_035551075.1 Gemmatimonadales bacterium
CGGCTGAGGTCGGTCAGGATTTCGAGGGGCGCGATGTCCTGGTGCACGAGGCCATCCGCGCGATGGGTCGCATCCACTGGATTCGTATTGCGTACGTGGCGGAAGCAGAGAGCGCTGCATGAATGCTCTTGCCGCCGCCTCTCGACCGAGCGCTTCCTCGATGAGGGTGTGACCGAGCAGCGGGTGGCGGGGTTCTCGCAAGCCTCCGCCGGCAGCAGCTTTGGGGACGAGGAGGCGCCACATACCCCTGCAATTCGAGCGGAACATGAAAAAGAAAATCATGCACCCCCGCTACACCGCGGCATTTTCGCTGGCTGCCCTCCTGCTTTACCTGCCCGCTAACGTCTTCCCGATCCTCAGGCTCAACCTCTATGGCGCGACCTCCGAAAACACGGTCTGGCAGGGCTGCGTAAAGTTCTACGAGGAGGGAGATTACTTCATCGCGCTCATCGTTTTTCTCGCGAGCATCGCGATCCCTCTTCTCAAGATCGTTGGCTTGCTCTTCCTCTCCCTCTCGCTCCGGTTCCGCTGGGTGCGATGGAAAACGGCACGCGTGCGCCTCTACGCTGTGATCGATTCGGTCGGACGCTGGGCCATGCTCGACGTCTTCGTGCTGGCGGTCCTCGTTTCGCTCGTCAAGCTCCAGAAGCTCGCGACCGTCGTCGCGGGCAAGGGCCTCCTGGCGTTCTCGCTGGTCGTCGTTTTGACGCTACTGGCGTCGCAGGTCTTTGATCCGCGATGGATCTCCGAGGACCGGAGCGTGGCCGCATGAAATGGGGTCGCCTCGTCTGGCTGGTTCCGCTCGCGGCCCTTTTCGGCAGCGGATTCTATCTCAAGGACTACGTTTCCCATCGTGGGCCAGAGATCACTCTCCGGTTCGGCGAGGCAGAAGGAGTCAGGCCGGCCGAGACCCCTCTTCAGTATCGTGGAGTCCAAATTGGTCAGGTTACCGGAATCAAGCTTTCCGGCGATCGTCACGAGATCCTGATCGAGGCCCGACTGGACCGTGAACACCGTGACTTTGCCCGCAAGGGAGCCATCTTCTGGATCGAGCGACCGCAGATATCCGAAGGCGGCCTGCGCGGGCTCAAAACGGTCTTCTCCGGACCCTACATCGAGGCCGTCCCGGGGTCCGGCGAATTCGAGCGCGAGTTCAAAGGTCTGCCGGAACCACCGGTCTCTCTCGAGAATGGGCTCTTGCTTCGCCTCCGAGCCCGGAAGCTCGAGCACCTCGGACCTCGATCGCCTGTTTTGTATCGCGGCGTCCAGGTCGGCGTCGTCCGAGATAGCCGCCTCGCGCGCGAAGCAAATGAAGTCGAGGTCCAAATCCTGGTCTGGAAACGATATGCGACACTCGTCCGCACCGGAACGCGCTTCTGGCAAAGTTCGGGACTTGACGTGAAGGGCGGGATCATCGGCGGGATCGAGCTCAGGCTCGAATCCCTCCGCACCCTCATTAGCGGCGCGGTGTCCTTCGCCACCCCAGAGCAAGGGGAACCCGTGACGAACGGCGCCTCGTTCGTGCTCGAAAAGGAACCCAAGGACGAGTGGCTGCAGTGGGCTCCACGAATCGCAATCGCGCCAGGTCCTGCTTCGACCGGAGAGGAAGGCGAGAAGGTATCTCTTCCGGCCGGCCGGGCGATCCTGAAGTCGAAGAAAGGAAAAAAGTGACGAGGCCGAAGCAATCGTGCTGGCCGCGACCCAAGTGTTGTAACAGAGCTGCAGTTCGTCGCAGCACGGATCGGGGAGGCCAGTATGAGGACAACCCTTGGAATCGCCGTATCCCTTGCGGTCCTGTCGCACGGTCCTGTTCGAGCCGAGGGACCGGGTTCGTTACGCCAGCTCAGCAACGCGTTGTCGCAACTCGCCGACAAGGTCTCACCGGCCGTGGTGCAGGTCGTCGTCTCGGGCTACGGGCCCACCTCCGTCGACGAACGTCAGACCGACGCCGCGATCATCGCCCGCCAGCACGCGATCGGCTCCGGGGTCATCGTCGACCCGGCCGGCTACATCGTCACCAACGCCCACGTGGTCCAGGGCGCGCAGCGCCTCCTGGTCCTCCTCGCGTCGACCAGCTCGGCGCAGGCGCGCCGGCAGGCGATGAAGAGGGGAGTCTTCAAGGCCCGCCTGGTGGGAGTGCACCAGGAATCGGACCTCGCGGTTCTCAAGATCGACGCCGAAGGGCTGCCCGCCATCCCGCTGCGCGATCTGGCACCGGTCAAGCAGGGCGAGCTCGTCTTTGCCTTGGGCAGCCCGCAGGGACTGGCGAGCAGCATGACGATGGGCGTGGTGAGCGCCCCTGCGCGAGAGCCGGAACTGGACGTGCCAATGCTTTTCGTGCAGACGGATGCGCCCATCAACCCTGGAAACAGCGGCGGCCCGCTGATCAACTCCGACGGTGACATCGTCGGTATCAATACCTTCATCCTCTCCAGATCCGGCGGAAGCCAGGGTCTGGGCTTCGCCATCCCCGTGAACGTGGTGCGCTTCGTCTATGAAGGGCTACGCAAGAACGGGCGCGTGGACCGGGTCGAGCTGGGGCTCTCGGTCCAAGGCATCTCGCCGACGCTATCGGAGGGCCTTGGCCTGGAGCGCGACTGGGGCGTGGTCGTTTCCGACGTGACGCCGGGAGGCCCGGCGGAACTCGCGGGACTGCGCCGAGCCGATATCATCGACGTCGTCGACGGGCGACCCATCGACAGTGCGGCAAGCTTGTTGACCGCGCTCTATCGACACACCGACAAGCGGCTGGTCCAGGTCGAGGTGTTGCGCGGTGGCAACCGCCTGACCTTTCAGATCACGGCCGCTGAGCGCGGTCGACGGATGGCGGAGATGCTCGACTCCGCCGATGCCAGCAAGAACCTCGTCCGGCGCCTGGGCATCCTCTGCGTCGACGTCAACGACAGGGTCCGCCAAGTGATTCCCCTGCGCGAGCCGAGCGGAGTGCTGGTCGTCGCGCGAACACTCGACGGAACCAGCGTGGACAGCGGGTTGATGCAAGGCGACATCGTCCACGCGCTCAACCGCGACCGGATCGATTCCGTCGAGCAATTGCGGCGCGCCATCAAGGCGCGCAATCCGGGCGAATCAGTCGTGCTACAGATCGAACGATCCGGTCAATTTCACTACCTGCATTTCGAAATGGAGTAGCGTTCCGCCCAGAGAATTTCGTTCGAAATCGGTTTCTCCGGGAGCGTCGAGCTCTCACGGGAGACAACGGCAGAGGGCGAGTGAACACAAGCGCCCAGAGGCTGGCGCGGAACGAGAAGTCGATGTCTATCATGAGGGCGGCGGCAATCTCGCCGCCAGGAGCGAGCGATGGCGACTGGCACGGTGAAGTGGTTCAACGATTCAAAGGGATTCGGTTTCATCACGCCCGATGGCGGGGGCAAGGACGTGTTCGTCCACCACACAGCGATCCAGGCCGAGGGCTTCCGCAGCCTCGCCGAGGGCCAGAAAGTGGAGTACGAGGTCACCCAGGGGCCCAAGGGCCCGCAGGCGACCAACGTTCGCAAAGCGGGCTGACGTCCGCCGTCGGCGCCTTTCAGATCGACGACGCGCGGCGCCGGCCGATTCTGGGCGAGAGCGACAAGACCGATAACGATTATCGGCAGAAAATAGATTCCGCTCTTCTTCATTCCGCTATCCGTCGATCATCGGTTACCGATCAGTGCCACTGTGCCAGTGGTGCGCTTCATCGCTTCCTCGTTCGTCCTGGTCGCCTCAACGACGAGCTGAAGAATTCAGCTTGAGCAGCTAGCGATCCGCGCCTAGTAACGCGCCCAGGAGGCCCGAGCCATGGCGAACCCCGATGACGTCATCCCCGATGTGCCCGCCTTGCCGCCTGGTTCGGAGTTCTCGTACCTCGAAGGCCGGCTCCACGAGATCTTCGGGCCACTCAGCGAAGCGGACATTCCCCGGTTGGCGCGTTTCGGGGAACGGTGCTCCTTCCCGGATGGGGCGATGCTGTTCGAGGTGGGGAAGCCGAGCCGGGGGATGTTCGTGATGCTCTCCGGCCGGGTGGCCTTCAACCGTCGTGACGCGCTCGGACGGAGCATCCCCATCTGGGACCGTGAAGGCCGGGGTCATTTTCTCGCGGAGGTGGGACAGATCTCGGGAGCCGATTCCTTGGTGGACGTGCAAGCCCGGGGGCCGGTGGAAGCGCTGTTGCTCTCGCCGGAGAAGCTCCGGGCCTTGCTGGTAGCCGAGGTCGAGCTGGGCGGGCGCATCCTCCGCTCCCTCACCCTTCGGCGGATCGGCCTGCTGGCGCTCGGCTTTGGCGGCCCGATTCTCATGGTCGGCCGACGGACCCTCGGGTGCGGGCGCTCCAGGAATTCCTTCTCCGCGCTGGCCACCCGCACTCGGTCCTCGACCCGGAAACCGACACCGATGCCGCGGGCCTGGTCGAGCGCCACGCCGCGGGGCCGGACGATC
>DASZNX010000185.1:0-2031 GCA_035551075.1 Gemmatimonadales bacterium
GAGCTGGAAGGCCAGGTCGTGTGCCGATTGGAAGCGGTCGCGCGGATTCTTCTCCATGCAATGCCGCACGATGGCATCGAGGGTGGGCGGGAACTTCTGCACGAGCGACGGCAGCGGGACGGGGTCGTCGTTGAGCACCGCCGTCATCGTCTCCACCGCCGAGTCGCGGTCGAAGGCGCGGCGGCCGCAGAGCATCTCGTACAGCACCGCGCCGAGGGAGAAGATGTCGGTGCGGTGATCGAGCGGCTTGGCCCGCACCTGCTCCGGCGACATGTAGCCGGGCGTGCCGACGACCATGCCGGTGGAGGTAAGGCGCAGTCCGGTCGTGCCCTGGTCAATGTCCTTGGCGTCCTGGGCCAGCTTGGCCAGGCCGAAGTCGAGGATCTTCACTCGCCCCTCGGAGGTAACGACGATGTTCTCCGGCTTCAGATCGCGGTGGATGATCCCCTTCTCGTGCGCGACGGCCAGCGCCGAGGCGGCCTGGATCGTGTAGTCGAGCGCCTTGCGGACCGGCACGGGCGAGGGAACGGGATCGCCGATGATCTCCCGCAGCGTCTCTCCTTCCAGAAGCTCCATGACGATGTATGGGGATCCGTTCGTCCTGCCAAGGTCATAGATCGTCACCAGTCCGGGATGATTGAGCGCGCCGGCGGCGCGGGCCTCCTGCTCGAAGCGCCGCACCTGGTCTTCGGCCGCGGCGAATTCGGGCAGGACCTTGATGGCCACGTCGCGGCCGATGCGCTTGTCCCGGGCCCGCCAGACGTCGCCCATGCCGCCCGAGCCGATGTGGGCGACGATCTCGTACGGTCCGAACGCCATGCCTTTCGCGACAGTCATTGGTTGCGTTTGCCGATCGCTGGTACGGATCAAATTATGGTGGAGTTGCAACCGCCGTGATTCAGGAGGGATGGCGTTAAATGATGACTCGATGCTTTTTTTTCCGGGCCAGCTCGTTCAACAGGGACACGAGCGCGACGGTCGTATCCGGCGCGCCGTCGGGCGGCTCCGGGATGGCCTTCCAGGCCTTGTATCGATACTTCGTCCATACCCACGTTCCCACGGCCGAGTCGTGGCAGTAGTGGATGAATGGCAGGTCAGCGTTCTGGTCGATCCACCCGGCGAGATTGCGCAGCTCGTGGCGCAGTCCGAGGTCGGCGGCCGCGAAGACGTAGCCCCACATGTCCGAGATCCAGTTCGCGTACTTGCGGCTGACGCGGTCGTCGCGGATGGCCATTGTTTTCTCCATCCACAGCGGGACGAGGGCGCGCAAGTCGTCCCGGTGAATCAGGAGTGGGATTCCCATTCGCTGCACCGCTCGCGCTTTGTATCCGTGACGCTGCAAAACCTTGGCATTTCTCGGGATCGCCGGATCCATATAGCCGATTTCCTGCGCCACCGGCCGGCCCCGTTTCACCGGCTCGTCAAACGGTCTGAGGAAGACGAAGTCGGGATCGAGGATGAGCAGCGTGCTCTCTTTCGGCGGCGACGTTTCCAGCCATTCCGCAAGCCCGCCGATTCTGTTGTAGGGGGCGTAGTCGTCCCTGGTCGTCGGATGCGGGCTATATGGCGGCGTACGAAACGTCCGGCCGGCGAAGACGGACGGCTTGTTGTGCGCGGAGTAGATCCGCGTCAGCGGTCCGGGCTGACGGACCTTCCGGTGCGAATAGGCGAGCAAGTCCGACTGCCAGCGCAGAAAGCGGCTGCCGTCGACGGAGAAGACCGTGTGCACGTGCATTCGATCTATGTCAAGCCTTTCGGAATGGCCGGCTGCGCCGAGGCGATGGCGGCGGCAGTCAGGAAGGCCAGGAGCGTCACCGGCCCATTATGTCGCCTGTGTGAGGAAGAAGCCGGCGAAGGCGATGCGGGCCCGGTCTCCGGCCCTCGGATCGACGCGCGTGACCATGTGGTAGGTATCCTTTCTGATCAACACGAAGCGGTTCGGTTTCGGCAGCACGCAGAGCGCGAGTCCCGACTCCGCATCGATCCGGCTCTCGTTCGTGTCGGACAAAAAGGAATCGGACAATCCCAGGC
>DASZNX010000186.1:0-2196 GCA_035551075.1 Gemmatimonadales bacterium
ACACGTGGCTGGTGTTGATGGGTCCAAGCGCGTTCACGCTTCCCGAGCTCGTCGTGCCGTCTCCCCAGGCGACCGAATACGTCCACGGGAAGTCCGCGGCGTTCGCATCGGTGAAGCTGGCGTTCAGGTTCAACGCCGTGCCGGCCACCACGGACTGATCTGGTCCGGCATTCACGGTCGGCGCCACATTGCCGATCGTCACGGCGGTCGATTTCGGCGCGCTCGCGAGGCCGCGCGAATCGGTGACCGTCAACGTCACGACGTAATGACCGTCGGCGGGGTACGTATGCGTCACGGTCGGAGTGGTGGCCGTCGTGCCGTCGCCCAGGTCCCACGCGTAGGTGAGCGGCGTGTTGTTGTCCGGATCACGGGACTGCGATCCGTCGAGAGTGACGGTGCCCTCGGAGTAATAAGGACCGCCGGGGTTCGCGACCGGTGGCTGGTTGGGAAGCGGCTGCCCCGAATGGCACAGCGCGCTGCCCTGATCGCTGAACGAGCCACCCGCGACCGGTACGAACTGCCAGTCGTAGCTCGTGGGCCACAACGTCAATTTGATGACGCCGTAATTCACGTTGCTGCGCAATTCGCTGTTGGCAATCGGCGTGGTGCTCGGCCAGCTGTACAGTGAGTTGCCGCCCGTCCCGACGACGAATTCCTTGATGCCGTTCACGTTGTCGAGTGCGCCGGTCGGCGTCTGCGGGGCGAACCGCTCGTAATCGTGGTCGTGACCGTTGAGTACCACGTCCGCCCCGTAATCGTACAGCGCTTGCCAGATCGGCTGCGTCGTGACGTCGCTTCCGTTGCCGCCCGAGCTGAAGCGCGGCTGGTGCCAGTAGGCGAGCGTGCAGACGTTGTTGTGCGCCGCCAGATCCGCGCGCAGCCACTGCTCCTGCGGCGAACCAGCCGACATGTCGACGTAGTTGTTGATGACGATCAAGTGCCACGCGCCCAGATCGTAGCTGTAGTAATACTTCCCGGTGTCGCCCGCCGCCGCGCCGAAGTACTGCCCATACCCGACACCCCGGTTGGCCGAAGTGTTGTATTCGTGGTTCCCGGGCGCAGGTCGCGTGCGCGCCTTGTGGCGGCCCCACGACGCATCATAGCACTGCATGAAGTTGGTCAAGGTGCCGTCAGGGTACGCCATGTCGCCGAGCGTGATGACGGTTCCGGGAATGTTGTCGAGCAGTTTGGCTGTGGCTTCCTGACTCGCCCGTGAACAATCCGCGATGTCGCCCGCGCCGGCGATCACCGGCGGACCGGAAGCGGCTTGCACCGTGATCACCGCTGTGCCGAGGACTCCCTCACTCGTGGCCCGGATACTGACCTGTCCCGCCGCCAAGCCCACGACGAATCCGTTCGTATTCACGGTCGCGATGGTGGGGTCGGTGCTGGCCCATGTCACCAGTCGCCCGCTCAGGGGATTGCCGCTCGCGTCTTTCGGTGTGGCGGTCAGCTGGACAGTCCCCTGCGCGGGAATCGTCGCCGATGACGGCGTCACGGCCACTGAGGCGACCGGCGCCTGGGTCACGGAGACGATGGTCGAACCGTTCTTGCCTTCGCTCGTCGCGGTAATGGTCGCCGAGCCCACCGCGAGTCCCTGAACCAGACCGCTGCCGTTTACGCTGGCGATCGTCGGCGCGTTGCTCTGCCAGGTGATCGTCCGCCCGGTGAGTGGGTTCCCGTTCGCGTCGGTCAGCGCCGCGGTCAACTGGATCGAGCTGCCCGCCGGAATACTGGGATTCGTGGGCGATACGGCGACGGCCGCAACCGGCACCGGCAGCACCGTGATGGCCGCGGTTCCGGTTTTCCCCTCGCTGGTCGCAGTGATGGTGATGGGACCGCCAGTCACCTTCGCGGTCACGAGACCGTTTGCATCGACGGTGGCGATGTTCGCGTCGGCAGTCGTCCAGGTGACTGTGCGCCCGCTCAGCGGATTGCCGGCCGCGTCCTTCGGCGTCGCCGTGAGCTGCACGGTCGCACCGACGTTGATGCTGGCGCTCGCCGGTGTCACAGTGACGCTGGCAACCGGAGCCACCAGCGAGACGGTGACGGCAGCTGTGCCGCTCTTTCCTTCGCTCGTCGCGGTGACCGTGACCGGGCCACCCGCGGCCTTGCCGGTGACCAGGCCGTTGCCGTCGACGGTCGCGATGGTCGCGTCACTCGTCGACCATGTGACTGCGCGGCCGGTGAGCGTGT
>DASZNX010000187.1:0-12099 GCA_035551075.1 Gemmatimonadales bacterium
GTACGGACCAACCCGGATCGCCCCGCTGATGCGGGTTTTCATCAATGACAAGGCGGTCGATGTGCCGCGCGGCGCTCGTGTCCGCGACGCGGTCGCGCAAGCGGACGATGGGCTCGCGCGGTTGCTCGACGGCGCCGCGTACGTGACCGACGCGGCCGGCCGGCCGGTCGACTCGGGCGTGCCGATCAGCGAGGCCGGAGCCGTGTTTCGTGTTGTGGTCTCCGCCAGGCGGGAAGGGAAGCCGCGGCTCACGAAAGAGACACTGCGCCGCTGGCCGAAAGCCGAGCTGCACGTGCATCTGGATGGCGCGCTGCGGCCCGCCACGATGCTGGAGCTGGCGCGCGAGCAGGGGATCCGGCTCCCGGCCGATACGCCGGAGGCGCTCGCCAAGGCTATGCTGGTCCGCGACGCCAGGAATCTGGAAGAGTACCTCGAGAAGTATCAGATCACTCTCTCGGTGCTGCAGACCGCCGCCGCGCTCGAGCGCGTGGCGTACGAGTTCGTCATCGACAAGGCCGCGGAGAATGTCCGCTATGTCGAAGTGCGATACTCGCCGCTCCTGCATCGCCCCGCGCTGACCCTGGCACAAGCCATCGAGGCGCCGCTCGCCGGTATCAGGCGAGCAACCAGCGAAACGGGAATCAAAGTCGGATTGATTGTCTGCGCGATGCGTACGAAGCCGCCGGCTGAGTCGCTCGAGCTGGCGCGCGTGGCCGCGGAGTATCAGTCGGCGGGCGTGACGGCGTTCGACCTGGCCGGCGCGGAGCGCGGGCATCCGGCGAGCGCGCATCGCGCGGCCTTCGAATACGCGGCCGCGCACGGGATGGCGTGCACCTGCCACGCGGGGGAGGGCGACGGCCCGCACTCCATCGATCAGGCGCTGCACGCTGTGGGTGCGCAGCGCATCGGCCATGGCACGCGGCTCGAGGAAGATCCCGCGCTGCTCGAAGAGGTCGTCGCGCGAAAAATTCCGCTGGAGATGTGCCTCACGAGCAACGTGCACACGCACGTCGTCCCGTCGGTAGCGGAGCATCCCTTTAAGCGCTATTTCCAGCGGGGCGTCGTGGTCACGCTGAACACCGACGGGCCGCTGACCGACGGGGTCAGTTTGACCGACGAATACTTCCTGGCGCATGCCGTGTTGGGCCTCTCGCCCGATGAGCTGGCTCGTGTCATCCTGAACGCCTGCGAGAGCGCGTTTCTCCCGGACTACGAAAAGGTCGCGCTGGTATCCCGCGTGCAAAGCGAGCTCGAAGGAGGAATCGCGTGACGTCGTGGCGTCAGATCGTGTTCGCATGTGCGGTCACGTTCGTGTGCGCGCTCGTCGTGTTCACACTGCCGCGCTTCGTGTTCAATTCGGTGCGCGCGGCGACATTGCAGCATCCCACGCAGGACACGACGAAGGCCCAGCCGGCCCCGCCGGCGCCGCTGCAACAACAACCGGCGGCACCCGTGCCCCCGACACCCCGCTCGGCCGGCTCCCGGCTCACGGGGATCTTCGGGCTCGTCCTCATTCTGGGGATCGGGATCGCCTTTTCGCGGAATCGCCAGGCGATCAGCTGGCGCATCGTGGCGTGGGGCATCGGCCTGCAGCTGGCGTTCGCGATCTTCGTGCTGCGCATCCCGATCGGTCAGACGATCTTCAGCTGGCTCGGCGCCGCCGTGACGAAGATCCTCAGCTTTTCGTACGCCGGTTCCGAATTCGTGTTCGGCGAAATCGGCAAGCAGCATTCGAGCATCGGCGTGGTGTTCGCGTTCCAGATCATGCCGGCGATCATCTTCGTCTCGGCCTTGTTCGCGATTCTCTACTACCTCGGCATCATGCAGATCGTGGTGAAGGCGTTCGCGGTCGTCATGAACAAGATCATGGGCGCGAGCGGCGCGGAGAGCCTCAACGTCGCGGCGTCCATCTTCATGGGACAGACCGAAGCGCCGCTGACCATCCGGCCATTCTTGTCCCGGATGACGCGCTCCGAGCTCATGACGGTCATGACGGCCGGCATGGCGCATGTCTCGGGATCGATCATGGCGGCGTACATCGCGTTCGGCATCGAGGCGCGGCACTTGCTCACAGCCGTCATCATGACGGCCCCGGGGACGATCATGATGGCAAAAATCATCGAGCCGGAAACCGAAATTCCAGAAACACTCGGCGGCGTGAAGGTGGACATCCCGCGGACCGATGTGAATCTCCTCGATGCCGCGGCGCGCGGCACGAGCGACGGTCTCTATCTCATGCTGAACGTCATTGCGATGCTGATCTCATTTATCGCCTTGATCGCGCTCGTGAACGGATTCTTCGGGTGGATTCACGGCGGCGTCTCCTGGTTTCCGGCCACGCTGCAGACGGTCCTCGGTTGGATTTTCCGGCCGATCGCGTGGGTCATGGGAGTGCCGTGGCACGACAGCGGGACGGTCGGAGCCCTGCTGGGCGAGCGCATGGTGATCAACGAATTCATTGCCTACGCCGATCTCGGGCGCCTGAAGGGCAGTCTCGACCCGGTCTCGTTCACGATCGCCACGTTCGCGCTGTGCGGCTTCGCCAATCTGAGCTCGGTCGGCATTCAGATCGGCGGCATCGGGGCGCTCGCTCCGGAGCGGAAACACGATCTCGCCCGGCTCGGGTTTCGCGCCATGATCGCGGGAACGCTGGCCAATTTTCTGTCCGCGACACTCGCGGGCATTCTGTTGTGACGAGTGCGACGGGCGAGACGGACAGTGTTCATCGAGCGACGGAGGTAGTAAAGAAGCGGCTCGTGAATCTCCAACCCCGTGTGGCGATCGTCCTGGGGTCCGGATTGGGATTCCTCGCCGACGAAATCGCTGATCCGATTCGCATTCCGTACAGTACCATCCCCGGTTTCCCCGAGCCCGGCGTAGCGGGTCACAAAGGCGAGCTCGTCGCGGGCAAGCTCGCAGGCGTCCCGGTGATCGCGCAGGCGGGGCGCTTTCATCTTTATGAGGGACACTCAGCCGCCACCGCGGGGCTGCCCGCTCGGGTGTTCGGCGAGCTCGGCATCGAGATCCTGATCGTCACGAATGCCGCAGGGGGTCTTCGCCGGACTTTCCAGGGCGGCACCCTCATGCTGATCGCCGATCATATCAACCTGATGTCGCGCAATCCTCTGACCGGCCCAACCGTGCCGGGTGAAGAACGGTTTCCGATCATGCACGATCCCTATGACCGGGAGTTGCGATCCCTCGCTCGCACGGTCGCCCGTGAGATGGAGATCGCGCTCGAGGAAGGCGTGTATGTCGCGTTACTCGGCCCGTCGTACGAGACGCCAACGGAGGTGCGGATGCTCGAACGGCTGGGAGGGGACGCGGTGGGAATGTCCACAGTGCCGGAAGTCCTGGTCGCGCGTTCTCGCGGCATGCGTTGTCTGGGGTTTTCCATCATCACAAACCCGGGGGCTGGGATTACGGGGGAAGCCCTCTCACACGAGGAAGTTCTCGCGGTCAGCGAACAGGTGGCTCGCCGTTTGTCCCTTCTATTAAAAGGAATACTGGGCCGGCTGAATAAGAGTTAAGCCTTTCGCTCAGCACCGCTCCGATGGGGGCCGCGGAGGTGCCGGCACGAAATGATTGAGTGGCCCATGCCCAGAGCCGCTTCGCCCGAGCCCGGGCGCGGCCGCGATCGCGCGATGCACGAAATCGAGCGCATCGCTCACCGCTTGCTCGAGTGACCGTCCCAGCGCCAGCCCCGCCACGATCCCGGCCGAGAGCGTGCAGCCCGTTCCGTGGGTTGACGTCGTCTCGATTCGCTCGCGGGTGAAGCGGCGCACCGAGCTCTTCCGCACCAGCACGTCGACGATGGAATCCGTGTTCGTGAGATGTCCGCCTTTGATCAGCGCGGCCTGGGCGCCGAGCTCGAGGAGCGCGTGGCCGGCGCGCTCCATCTGGTCCGGCGTGCGCACGGCCGCGTCCACCAGAATTTCCGCCTCGTTCAGATTCGGCGTGACGAGCGCCGCCAGGGGCACGAGCCGCCGGCCGATCAACGCCTCGGCATTGCGATCGAGGAGGCGGTCACCCGAGGTCGCGACCATGACGGGATCGAGGACGTAATTGGGCAGGCCGAGCTCCGCGATGCGTTGCGCGACCATTTCGATGATCTCCGCGGAGCCGAGCATTCCGGATTTGACGGCATCGGGTGGCAGATCCTCGGCGAGCGCATCGATCTGTCGCCCGACGAGGGTCGCGGGGAGAGCCAGCCAATCCTGTACACCGACGGTATTCTGCGCGGTGACGGCGGTAACGGCGCTCGTGCCGAACACCCCGAATTGATGAAACGTCTTTAGATCCGCCTGAATCCCGGCTCCCCCGCCTGAATCCGAGCCCGCAATCGTGAGGGCGATCCTCATGGAAACACTCGTGGCTTGGCGAAAGCATGGAGGCAGGCAATTTTAGGGGCACGCATGGCCCATACGAGAACGCGCATCGGCAGTAATCTGCAGACGACGGTTCGGGATCTTCAACGGCGCAAGGCGCGCGGCCGCCGCGGCCTCGCCGTCGTCGAAGGTGTGCGACTGGTCGAGGAGGCGCTCGCCGCCGGCCTCGAGTTCAAGGGCGCGCTGGTCGCCCCGGAGCTGGCGCGGACGACGCGCGGCCAGGCGCTCGCCGCCGAGCTGGCGAGTCACGCGGTCGCGATCGAAGAGATCGGCTCGCGCACGTTCGCGGAGCTCGCGGGGACGGAAACGCCGCAGGGCATTCTCGCGATCGTGCAGCCGCGCGCGTGGGCACTCACCGAAGTGACGCAGGGGCCGATTCTCGTTGTCGATGGCGTCCAGGATCCCGGGAATGTCGGGACGCTGCTCCGCACCGCACACGCGCTCGGCGCGTCGGCGAGTCTCCTGCTCCGCGGCAGCGCCGATCCGATGAATCCGAAGGCGTTGCGCGCGGCAATGGGCGCGACGTTTCGGCATCCCGTCGTCCAGCTCGACGACGCGCCGTTCATCGCGTGGGCACGCGAGCGGAACGTGATCCTCTGGGCGGCAGCGGCCGACGGGGTGGCGCTGCCCCGCGCGCTGGAGCAGCGGCAATCCCGCACGGAGCTCATCGCCGTGATGGTCGGGAACGAAGGCGCCGGCATCCGGCCGCATCTGAACGCGATCGCCGCGCAGCGAGTCGCGATTCCGCTGGCGCGCGGCGCGGAGTCGTTGAACGTCGCCGTGGCGGCGGGCATTCTGCTCTACGAGGTGCTGCGTGGGCATTGACCCGCTGGTCGTCGCCGGCGCGGTCCTGCTCGGACTCTGCGTCGGCAGCTTCCTTAACGTGTGCATCCTGCGACTGCCGCGCGATCAATCGCTCATGCGCCCACGCTCCACGTGCCCGCATTGCAAGCAGCCCATTGCGTGGCGCGACAACATTCCCGTCTTCTCCTGGCTGTGGCTGCGCGGCAAATGCCGGTGGTGTCACGCCCCGATTTCGAAACAATATCCCATCATTGAAGCGTTAATCGGTGCGCTGTTCGGCGTCTCCCTCCTTGCGTACGGAATGACATTGCAGGCGGTCGCTGCCGCGCTGTTCGGAACGATTCTGCTCGGCATCGCGATCACCGACGCTCGTCACTACATCATCCCGGACGAGTTCACGTGGGGTGGTCTCGTAATCGGCTTGCTGCTCGCGCTGGGCGGCGGCGTCCAGGGATTTCTCCAGGCGCTCCTTGGCGCGGCAGTCGGATTCGTGCTCCTCTGGCTCGTCGGGATGGCCGGAACGTGGGTGTTTAAAGAAGAAGCCATGGGCGGCGGCGACATCAAGATGATGGCGATGGTAGGTAGCTTTGTGGGATGGCGCGGCGTGCTGCTCACGATATTCGCGGGAGCGTTGCTCGGCTCGCTGATCTTCGTCCCGCTATCATTGAAGAAGAAGCGACTCGTTCCGTTCGGGGTATTTCTCGCGGTCGGTGCGGTGGTGGCGTTTGTCTTCGGCGGCGCGATCATCGCCTGGTACGGGCATTTTCTCAAAGGTGACTGACATAGATGGCTAATCCGTTCGAAGGCCTCTTCGATACCGGCAATGTGCTGGAGCGCGTCGGCATCGACATTACGGCGCAAGCGCGGCGCGGTGATCTCGAGCCCGTGCGCTGCCGCGATGCCGAGGTCGCGCGCGTGATCGATATCCTGCTCCGTCAGGGAAAGAACAACGCCGCGCTCGTGGGAAAGGCCGGCGTCGGCAAGACCGCGATCGTCGAAGGACTGGCGCAGCGCATTGCATCCGGCAACGTCCCGCCGGCGCTGAAGGACGCCCGCATCCTCGGACTGGATCACGTCTCGATGCTCGCGGGCACGTCGTTCCGCGGGCAGTACGAAGACCGCATCCGCCGGCTGGTGCAGGCCCTGCAAGCCGACCGGAACCTCATTCTCTTCGTGGACGAGCTGCACAATCTCATCGGGCAGGGGACCGCGATGGGCGCCGCCATGGACGCGGCCAACATGCTGAAGCCGGCGCTCGTCCGCGGCGACATCCGGGTCATCGGCGCGACCACGGGTGAGGAATACAACAAGTGGATCAGGACCGATCCCGCTCTGGAACGGCGCTTTCAGCCGGTCACGATCGAGGAGCTCGATGCGATCCAGACGTGGGAGGTCCTCGTGGCGCGGCGGCCCCGGCTCGAGCGCCATCACGCCGTCGCGATTGCCGATGACGCGCTCAAGGCATCCATCGTCCTGACCGACCGGTTCGTTCCCGAGCGCGCGCGCCCCGACAAGGCCATCGACGTGCTGGATGAGGCATGCGCCCATGCTCAGGCGACGGCGCAGGTCTCGCCGGAGCTCGACAGATTGATCCGCGACCGCAAAAAGCTCGAGGCGTTGATTCGCCGCGGGGCGTCGGAAGCCGAGCCGTCGATCCCGGAGGAACCCTTGCCCGATCTGGCGACGGTGCTGCAGCGCTTCGGGGAGGAAATCGAGCAACTCCTCGGCGGGCGCCCGGCCCGGGCCCGCGAGGAAGCAGAGGAGCGGGAAACCAGCACGTCCGCCCGTCCGTCCGTCAGCCCGTCGTTGGAAGCGCAGCGGGACGAGCTCGATCGCAAGCTTCGTCAGGAGCTGGAGCGCCAGGGCATCGTCGTCACCGGCAAGGACATTGCGCGCGTGGTGGGTGTGGCCGTCGGCAAAGGCATCGAGTGGGCCGGCTGAGCCCGCGCGCTGTGTTGGTCGGAGTTGTTCTCCTGCTGGTCGCCGCGAGCGCGTGTCGCGAGCGCGCCCAGCAGGTGCAGAGCGAGGCCGAGCTGAAGGACATGGTGCACAAGATGATGCCGCTCGTCGCGCAAGCGACCGGGCTGCCGTTCAAGCGCGAGCCCCTCGTTCTCCGCCGCTCCCGCGCCCAGGTGCGCGACTACGTCATCCACAAGTTCGACGAGGACCTTCCACCCGGCGATCTCGCTGGCCTGCAGACGTCGCTGCGCCTGTTCGGCCTGATTCCCGATTCCCTGCAGCTCCGATCGACGATGATCGATCTGCTCACCGAGCAGATCGCGGGATATTACGATCCCGACTCCAATGCACTCTACATTCCCGCGGACATCGAGCCGTTTCAGCTGCGCGTCGTCGTGTCGCACGAGCTGGTACACGCGCTGCAGGATCAGTACATCAAGCTGGATTCCCTGATCACCCAACGCCGGCGCAACGACCGGCGGTCGGCCGCCCAGGCGGTCCTCGAAGGCCAGGCGACCGTGGCGCAAATTCCGGTGCTGATGCCGGAGCAGAAGCCCGACACGTTCCCGCTGGGTTGGTTCTGGAAGCAGCGCGCCGTCATGGCCCAGCAGCAGGCGCGGATGCAACAGTTCTCGAAGGCGCCACTCTGGTTGCGCGAGGGACTGGTCTTCCCATATCTCGGCGGCGCCGATTTCATCATCTGGTATCGGCGTAAGTACTTCGATGAATCGATTCTGGATCCCCAGCACATGCCGACGTCCACCGAACAAATCCTGCATCCCGACCGCTACGCGGCGAAAGATCAGCCGACGGATCTCTCCTTCGCCGGCTCGAAAGTCGATTCGGTGCAGTACGAGGACAATCTGGGTGAGTTCGAGACGCGATTGTTATTCGAGCAGCATTTGAACAACGAGACGGAGGCGGAGCAGCTCGCGCAAGGCTGGGATGGCGACCGCTACCAGGTGTTGGGCCCCGGGAAAGAAGAAGCGGACGCACTCGTGTGGTATAGCGTGTGGGATGACGCGGCTGCCGCCGCCAAGTTCGCGCGCGGACTCGAGCGGGCGTGGGCGAAACGACGGGGCAACGCGGTGGGAAGGAGCCGGGGGGGCCGACGATCAGAGATCAAACAAATGACAATCGATGGTCGGCCGTTCGTACGCTTAGTGGATGCCCCTGCTGACTGGAAAGGATGGAACGCGCTGCCGACAGTCCGCGTCAGTGCCACAACCGAGTGATGGTGTAGATCACGAGGCCCACGAGACCACCCACCAGCGTACCGTTGATTCGCACAAACTGCAGATCTCTTCCCACCGCCAGCTCGAATCGTTTGGACGTCGCCTCCGGGTCCCACCCGGCGACCGTCTGCGCGATGAGATCGCCGATCTCGACGCGATACTTCTCCACGACACCGGCCGTCAGATCGATGAGCAGATCGTCGATCTCGCCGAGGATCGCCGGGTTGGATTGTAAGGCCACGCCGAACTCACGGAGACCGTTATCGAGCGGAGTGGGGGATGGCCCTCTCCCTCCGCCCCCATCGCTGCCATTTGCGTAGTTGCTGACCGCCTCGCGAATGCCGTCCCACAATTTCTTGGACAGCTCGACTGTGGAAGCGTCCATAAGCCACTCTTCCTTCAGCGCTTCGGCGCGGGCGATGACTTCCGGCGAGTGCTGCAGGCGCTCGATGAAATCCTTGATCGCGTCATCGAACGCGGTACGCAGGGGATGCGCCGGGTCCATCACCATGTCACCGAGCAGGCGCTCCACCGCCGCGATGATTTTTTGATAGATCTTGTCGTCCAGCACGGGCGGCACCCACCAGGGCGTTTCCTGCCGGACGCGGTCGCGAATCAGATCGCGGTTGTTCCGTACGGCGTCCGACGCCAGCCTGATCGCGGCATTGAGGAGTTCCTCCTGACGATTGTCCGCGAGTGCCAGCGCGAGCGTTTTACCGAGCGCCGGCGCCACGCGAAACGAGCGCACCCGATTGCGCACGACTTGCCCCACGAGCTCTTGTACCTCGTCCTGGGGAAGCGCATCGAGCGTCTTGGCCAAGCCGCTGGCGAACTGGCGCGCGATTTGCCGCGCGTGCTCGCGATCGGCCAGCCAGTGCGCGGCCCGCTCGGCGGGATGCACCCGCCGCAGGTTGGCGCTGATCACGTCGCGCGAGAGGAAGTGCTTCTGGACAAAGGTGCCGAGGATCTGGCCGATCCGTTCCTTGCGCGTGGCGACGATCGCGGTGTGGGGGATTGGGATGCCGAGCGGGTGCTTGAAGAGCGCCGTGACCGCGAACCAATCGGCCAGGCCGCCCACGAGCGAGGCTTCGGCCGTCGCGCGAACATAGCCGAGCCAGGGGTACTGGGCTTCGAGCACCAGCGCCACGATGAAGATGAGCAGTGCGATCGCCAACAGTCCCGTGGCGCGCCGTTTCATCGCGTCCAGCCGGGCCTGCCGCTCCGCGTCGTCGGGACGGGTCCACTGCGGCGTGGCCGAGGTCGGCGAGGTTCCCGAGGGTGCCGGGTCGCGCATCATAGGAGCCAAAATTAGGTCCCCACTTGGTTTCGGGGTACTCGCCATTTAGCTTGCTGTGCTTATGTTTACGGCCCTTTCCGAGGAGCTGAATGGCGTACTGACCCGGCTCAGAGGCCGGGGCGTGCTCTCGGAGAGCGACGTCACCGACGCGCTGCGGGAGATCCGTCGCCACCTGCTCGAAGCCGATGTGAGCTTCGATGTCACACGCGGTTTCGTCGAACGGGTTCGCGAAAAGGCCATCGGCGCGCTCCAGGTCAAGGCTGTCAGTCCTGGCCAACAGATCACCAAGCTTGTGCATGACGAGCTTGCGGCGATGCTCGGTTCTACGGCGGCGGGCCCGGCGGGCCTACAATTCGCCTCTGTAGGTCCAACGGTCATTTTGCTCGTGGGGTTGCAAGGCTCGGGAAAGACGACCACGGCGGCGAAACTCGCGCGCCGGTTGAAGCTCGAGCAGAAGGCGCCGGCGCTGGTGGCCGCGGACATCTATCGACCGGCCGCGACGGAACAGTTACAGCAGTTGGGTCAACAGATCGGTGTCCCGGTTCTCGGAAAACCGGAAACGGGAAACGTGGTGAAGCTGGTGCAGGACGCGCTGCGTGCAGCCGAATCCGAGCGGGCGCGCGCGGTGATCGTCGATACCGCCGGCCGCTTGCAGATCGACGCGGAGATGATGGACGAGCTGCGCGCGGTGAAAGATGCGGTGAAGCCGCGCGAGATTCTGCTCGTCGCCGACGGGATGACGGGACAGGATGCGGTCAAGATCGCCCGCGGCTTCCACGATGGCGTCGGATTGACGGGCGTGATCCTGACGAAGCTTGACGGCGACACGCGGGGCGGTGCCGCGCTGTCGATCTACGGCGTCACCGGCGTGCCGATCAAGTACGTCGGCGTCGGTGAAAAGACGGACGCGCTGGAGCCGTTCGATCCGGTACGCATGGCGGGCCGGATCCTCGGCCAGGGCGACGTGGTGGCGCTGGTCGAGAAGGCCGTCGCGAACGTCGATGCGGAAGCAGCGAAGCGTCTGGAGCAGAAGGTCCGCTCCAAGAAGGGCATGGACCTGCAAGACTTTCTGGTCGCGCTGAAGCAGATGCAGAACATGGGGCCGCTCAAACAGGTGCTGGGACTCCTGCCCGGAGTCAATGCGAAGGCGCTGAAGGGTGTGTCGCTGGACGACAAACGTCTCAAGCACGTCGAGGCGATCGTGCTGTCCATGACGCCGGAGGAGCGGGCCGATCCGAGTGTATTGAACGGGAACCGCAAGCTCCGGATCGCGAAGGGGGCCGGACGACCCGTGCAGGAAGTGAATCGGCTGCTGGAGCAGTTCCAGCAGATGCGCAAGCTCAGCAAGTTCATGAAAAGGATGTAGGACACGTTATGGCAACTCGTATTCGGCTGCGCCGGGTAGGGCGGAAGGGCCAGGCCTATTTCCGCATCGTCGTTGCGGAGTCCACGTCGCCGCGCGACGGGCGCTTCGTCGCGGCAATCGGCAATTACAACCCGAAAGCGAATCCCGCCGTGCTCGACGTGGACGCCGAGCAGGCGCGGGCCTGGCTCGAAAAGGGCGCGATGCCGACCGACACGGTGCGCTCGCTCCTCAAGAAGGCCGGCGTATTGGGCAAACGAGCGCCCGCCGCGTAGTCGGGCGGCTGCGCAAACCGCATGGACAGCAGGGGGAGGTCGCGGTCATCCCCCTGGTGGAGAATCCAGGGACGGTGTTCGTACCCAAAGCGCGGCTCTACGTCTTGAACGAAGCGCGTGATGTGCTGGCGGGTCCACTGATCGTGGCGCGCCGCCGCTCCTATCACCGCGAATGGTTGTTGGGATTCGAGGGTGTCACGTCGCGCGCCGCGGTGGAGAGCTGGCGCGATCAGCTCGTGGCGGTGGACGAGTAGGACGATGCTGCGGATCAACGTGGTGACGTTGTTTCCCGAATGGTTCACCGCTCCGCTCGGGTCGAGCATTCTGGGACGCGCCGCCGGCGCGGGATTGGTCCGGTATCGGGTCGTGCAGCTGCGCGATTACACGCACGACAAACATCGGACGGTGGACGATACGCCGTACGGTGGTGGCGCGGGGATGGTGCTGAAAGTCGAGCCGGTTGTGGAGGCGGTCGAGGATCTCGAGGTTGTCGAGGGTTCGCCGATCGTCCTGATGTCGGCTCGTGGAAAGCTGTTCACGCATGCCACGGCGGTTCGCTATTCGTTGGGTCGTGAGCTGACGTTGGTGTGCGGGCATTACAAAGACGTCGATCAGCGGGTCGCTGACGTACTCGGGGCGGAAGAAGTATCGGTTGGCGATTTCGTGTTGTCGGGCGGCGAGCCGGCGGCGCTGTGTATCATCGATGCCGTGGTGCGGCTGCTGCCCGGCGCGCTGGGAGATCATGAATCGGCGTCGTCCGACTCGCATTATGAAGGAT
>DASZNX010000188.1:0-3702 GCA_035551075.1 Gemmatimonadales bacterium
ATCCTGGACCTGCTGGCGCAAGAGCGCGGCGAGCGGTGATTGCCTATGTTGAGTCGTCCGTCGTCCTGCGCTTCGTGCTGGCGCAGGCGGGCGCGCTGCGTGAGCTGCGAGGCTTCGATGCCGGAGGGACGAGCGCGCTGACTGAAGTCGAATGCCTGCGCACCCTGGACCGGCTCAGGATCAGCGACGGCCTTGCGGACCTCCAGATCGCCGAGCGTCGCGCCGCCGTGTATGACCTGCTGGGGCGGCTCGGCATTATCGACTTGACGCGACCGGTGCTGGAGCGGGCCAGCCAGCCGCTTCCGATCGCACTCGGCACTCTCGACGCACTGCATCTTGCCAGCGCCCTGGCATGGCGCGAGCACCTGGCACAGCCGGTCGTTCTGGCGACGCACGACGCGCGACTCGGGGCGGCGGCGCGGGCACTGGGGCTGGAGACGGTGGGGACGTGAGCCGACCTGCGTCGTGCGTGCCAACCCCTCAGGATTCCTTGTCGCGCAGTTCTCTCACCGCATCTTGCAATTGCTCATCGCTGACATAGGGTGCCGGTCCCAATCGCAGCATGTCTCCCCGATAGTCCGTCCAAACGTTCTTCTTTCGTAGGGCCTTCTGAATCTTAGCCGCCCGCGACACAGGCATCGCCAAGAAGCCACCAATCGCATCATTCCTCGACCCACCCGACAAAATCTCGATTTGATGTTGATTCAGCTCGCGCAACTTTTGCGGCGTGAGCTTCTGCTCCTCAAAGAAGTTGAATACCGCCGCCGCCCGATAATGACTCGTGAAGTCGTAGGTCGCTCCCGCAAAGCGCGCCGGCCCGGCCCCATAGCTCACGCTCCCACCCGCCGGCGCTCGGCTCAGATCCGTGAACTCGCTGAACCACCCGGTCACGACTGGCCGCAAATCGGTGTCCTGCGGAAATCGGAGAAATGCATTGCCGGGTCCTAACTGGCAGTATTTGTAGCCGCCTCCCACCACATACGCGCGCTGCAGCCCTTCTTCTATAAGGGAAAACGGCACGACGTTCAGCGCGTGATAGGCGTCCACCAGCAACTCCGCACCCACGCGGTCGCATGCTTGCTGGACAACGCGCAGATGCGGGACGATGTGCGCGTTGGTGTACAGCACGGCCGAGACCAATACCGCGGCCGTGCGGTCGTCCACCGTGATCGCGAGCCGCTCGGCCAACGTCGCCGCCGGCATCGCCGGCACCTTGATCACCTCGATGCCTTCTTCCGCCAATCGATCGAGTTGGCGTCGGATGGTGTGGAACTCGGTGTCCGTCGTGACGAGTTGCGGCCGCTTCCGTAAGGGGAGCGCCGAGAGGAACCGCACGACCAGCTCATGGGTGTTTTGGGCGAGCGCGATGCGCTCGGGTGTGTCGTCCAGCAGCCGCGCGAACCCACGTCGGACGTCGTTGGCCTTCTGGAACGCGAGATCCCACACGTCATCCACGCGCTCTGCGGTGTCGAGCCACGCCTGCTGCTGCGCCTCGAATGCCACGTCAGGCCAGGCTTGGTGAGAGTGGCCGGTAAGGAGGATTCGTTCGGTAACCCGGAATCTTGTGTAGTGCTTCGCTAGCTCTTCAGGATTGATCACGGATCTTTCATCCTCATCGATCTTTCTCTAAAAGAGCAAACAAGCATGTCATCCTGAGCGACGCGCGCGGAAGCGCGCGTTGCGAAGGACCTGCTTTTTGGGAGGACAGGCCTCACAGCTCCGAGCGAATCGCCCAGAGGTCCGGAAACGCCGGCTGATTCAACGTCGTGAGCAGGTACTCCGCTCCCGCCGAGCCGCCCGTGCCGGGCTTCGTGCCGATCGTGCGCTGCACCATTTTGACGTGCCTGTATCTCCATTCCATGAATCCCTCGTCCAGATCCACGAGGCGCTCGGCGATTTGCGCCACGCTGTGGTCTTTTCGGTAGACCTCGATCAAAATCTTCTGGACTTCCGGCGAGGGCTCGAGCGGAAGAGTCACGTCACGCCGCAGCTGTTCCCTGGGCACCGAGTATCCGTTGGCATGCAAATACTGCAGGAACGCATCCCACAGCGTGGGTTGGGCGAACCGCTCCTCGACGATCTTGCGATGCCCACTCCCAGCCGGATAACGCTCGAACGACGGTCGGCCCTTCTTACCGAGCACAAACTCGATCGCGCGGAATTGATGCGACTGAAACCCACTCCCCGACTCGAGCCGGTCACGGAATGCGAGAAAGTTGAGCGGCGTCATGGTCTCGAGCACATCGATCTGTGCCACCAGCGTCTTCAGGATCGTCAGGATGCGCTTGAGCGTCGCGGCCGCGAGCGGCGTGTCGTTGCTCCGCAACATCCGCATGAGATAGTCGAGCTCGTGCAGCACTTCCTTGAACCAGAGCTCGTAGATCTGGTGGATGATGATGAAGAGGATCTCGTCGTGCTCGAGTTCCCCGTCACGCGGGTGCTGCAGCGCGAGGAGCTGGTCGAGCTGCAAGTAACTCGAGTACGTGACGGCCATCAGCTCATCCTCGGTTTGTACTTATTGAGCGTTGCGTACGGGTCGGGCCAGGGCAGGGGATAGCCTTGCTCGTACGCGGCGTGTCTCGTCCAGTAGGGGTCCCACAGGTGCGCGCGGGCAAGCACACAGAGATCCGCCCGACCGGCCGCGAGAATCGTGTTCACATCCTGGTACGATGAGATGTTCCCGACCGCCATCGTCGCGATTCCCACTTCGTGGCGAATGCGATCGGCGAAGGGCGTCTGAAACTGCCGTCCGTACTGCGGCTTGGCATCCGCGATCGTCTGCCCGGCAGAGACGTCCGTGATGTCGCAATCGTGCGCCTTGAGAAGCTTTGCGACTTCGACGGCGTCCGCCGGCTGCATGCCGGCGGGATGCCAGTCGACCGCCGAGATCCGCACCGACATCGGCTGGTGTGCCGGCCATACGTTGCGCACGGCGTCGAAGACTTCCAAGGGAAACCGCATCCGATTCTCGAGCGAGCCGCCATACGTATCCGTGCGCTGGTTCGTGAGTGGCGAGATAAAGCTGGCAAGCAGATAGCCGTGCGCGAAGTGCAGCTCCAAGAGATCAAATCCAGCCTCGTGCGACATGGCTGCCGCGCGCACGAAATCGTCTCTCACCTCGTCCATATCGGCGCGCGTCATCTCTTTGGGTACCTGGCTGTGCGGGAAGTAGGGCAGGGGGGATGCCGAAATGATGGGCCAGTTGCCCTCAGGCAACGGCTCGTCCATCCCTTCCCACATCCGCTGTGTCGAAGCCTTCCGACCGGCATGGCCGAGCTGCATGGCAATCTTCGCATCGGTGTTCAGGTGCACGAAATCGACGATGCGCTTCCAGGCGGTGACGTGCTCGGGCTTGTACATCCCCGCGCATCCTGGTGAGATGCGGCCTTCCTTCGACACGTCGGTCATCTCCACGAACACCAGGCCAGCCCCGCCCACGGCTCGGCTGCCGATGTGCACCAGATGCCACTCATTCGGCATGCCGTCTTCGGAGCTGTATTGACACATCGGGCTCACCACGACCCGGTTGCTCAACACCATGTCTCTCAGTTTGAAGGGAGTGAACATGGGAGGAGGTGCGTGGTGCGTGGTGCGTTGTAACTGCGGTGCGTGGTGCGTGGTGCGTTGTAACTGCGGTGCGTGGTGCGTGGTGCGTGGTACGTGGGACTGCTTTTCGGCTTCCGCCGCGAACCAGTCATCCAC
>DASZNX010000189.1:0-1756 GCA_035551075.1 Gemmatimonadales bacterium
GCTCCTGATCGGCATTGTGGCGGTCACATGGGTCGCCGCAAGGATTTATCGGGTCGGCATTTTAATGACAGGTAAACGACCGACGATGAAAGAGCTTGTTCGGTGGGTGAGAGCCTAGTCGAACGGTGAGAGGCCGAGCGCCAGGCGTCTCCCTCGACGTCTAGTATCACGGCTCGTTATTGTTCCAGCCATGCTGGATTACGACGTCATCATCGTCGGAGGTGGACACGCCGGAACTGAGGCAGCCGCAATGTCGGCTCGCCTTGGCGCCCGCACTCTGCTGGTAACTTCCGTTCTCGATACGATCGGCCAAATGTCGTGCAATCCCGCGATCGGCGGCATTGCAAAGGGTACCGTTGTCCGCGAGGTCGATGCATTGGGTGGTCTGATGGGCCGCGCCGCCGATCGAGCGACGATCCAATTCCGCATGCTGAATCGCTCCAAGGGACCCGCTGTCTGGGCCCCACGCGCGCAAGCCGACCGCACACTTTATCGCCGCGCCGTCCGGCACCTGCTCGAGCAATTCCCCGCCCTCGAGCTCACACAGGGCATGGTCACAAATCTGCTCTTTAACGATGCCGGCAATCGGATCACCGGGGTCGAGACGGCGGACGGCCGGCGTTTCGAGGCGCGCGCGGTGATCATCACCGCCGGCACCTTTCTGCGGGGACGAATTCACGTCGGCACGGACACGCAGATTCCAGCGGGCCGAGCAGGCGATGCGCCGTCGGTGCATATGGCGCAAGTCATTGAGAACATTGGACTTACAGTAGCGCGCTTCAAGACCGGCACACCGCCTCGAGTGGACGGTCGCTCGGTCGATTGGAGCAAAGTCGAGCGCCAGGACGGCGACACGGACGACTACCGTTTCTCCTTCCACGAGCGCGTGGAGCGACCGCGCCAGGTCCCTTGCTGGATCACGTGGGCCGGCGAGGAAGTGAAAGAGATTATCCAGCGGCACATCAAGGAGTCAGCGCTCTACGGTGGAGCCATCAGCGGTCGAGGGCCGCGGTACTGTCCGTCGGTCGAGGACAAGATCGTGAAGTTCCCCGCCGCAAAGCGTCACCAGATCTTTCTCGAGCCGGAGGGACTCGATACGACCGAGCTATACGTGAACGGTCTCTCTACTTCTCTGCCCGTCGCCGTGCAGCTCGAGTTCTTGCACGCCGTGCCCGGTCTCGAGCGCGCGAAGATGACGCGACCGGGCTACGCGATCGAGTACGACTATTATCCGCCGACGCAGCTCACGCCCTGGCTCGAAGTGAAGACCGTCGAGCATCTCTTTTTCGCGGGACAGATCAACGGCACGACGGGATACGAAGAGGCGGCCGGCCAGGGCGTGGTCGCCGGCATCAATGCCGTCCGCCGCATCCGCGGACTCGAGCCCGTGATCCTCGGCCGGGACGATGCATACATCGGCGTCCTCGTCGACGATCTCGTCACGCGTGGCGTCGACGAGCCGTATCGGCTGTTCACGTCGCGCTCGGAATTCCGCCTGCTGCTGCGGCAGGACAACGCGCTGCGCCGGCTGCTGCCGCTGGCCGAGCGCCTTGGCTTACTCTCCGTTGCGGAGCTGCGTGCCGCAGAGCATCGCTTGAAGGATGAAGAGCGTGTGCTGGAGCTCGCGAGGAATACGCCGATCGCTCCCATGCAGGCGAACGACGTGCTGGCGGAAACCGGAACGCGCCTGCGCGAAAGCGAGCGCATCGCTGTAGTCGCGAAGCGTCCGGGTGTTTCGCTCAGCGGACTCCTCGGC
>DASZNX010000190.1:0-2583 GCA_035551075.1 Gemmatimonadales bacterium
CGCGACCACCGAGTGACGGCGTGGCCGCCGCCGTGCACCACTACCACAGGGCCGCCCACCCGCTTCAGCGCGCGGGCGCAATCGGCCACCCAGTCGGCGTGATCGAGCTCATTGCCACCGATCTTGACGACGCGCACGGTCAGCACGCGAGCCCTGCCGTTTCGGGTAGCCCCAGCATCACATTCATGTTCTGAATCGCCTGGCCCGCCGCGCCTTTCACCAGGTTGTCGATCGCCGCAATCACGGTGAGCCGTGGCCGGCGTACGTCGATCACTTCAGTCACGCCAAGCGCGACGCGGTTGCGGTACACGACGTCTTTGAGCGAGGGCAGCGTGCCATGGAGGATCTGAATGCACGGCTCTCCATCATAGGCGGTGGCGTACAGCCCCTCCGCCGTCGCTTGATCGAGGACGCGAGTCAGCGGCACGTGAATGGTTTCCAGGATGCCGCGCTTGACGGGTAACAGATGCGGCGTGAACACGATGTCGCCCGCGAACCCACCTTCGCGTGACAGGGACTGCTTCAGCTCGGCGAGGTGCCGGTGCGTGTTACCGATCGAGTACGCGCGGTAATCTTCCGCGATCTCGCCGAACAGCAGCTCCCGCCTGGGATTGCGACCAGCCCCCGTCACGCCGGATGCCGCATCGATGATGACCTCGCGGGTCATGTCGATCAGTCCGAGGCGAGCGAGCGGGATCAGGGCGAGCAGTGCGGCGGTCGGATAGCATCCTGGATTCGCGACCAGACCGGCATCCGCAAGCCGCGGGCGGGTGAATTCGGTCAAGCCATAGACCGCCTCGGGCGACAGCCGGAAGTCTGCCGAGAGATCGACGGCCCGTTTGCCGCCGGCGCGCGCTTCGTGCACGTAACGGCCCGACACCCCATGCGGCAACGCCGATAATACGATCTCGGCCTGCTGCCACGGGGCGTCGTCCGCCTTGATCAACTCGTGACCTTCAACCCACTCGCCCGCCGCGGATTCGGCAGTGGCAAACGCAACCGTGGCGCCGGGGTGGCTGCGCAGGAGACGCAGCAACTCCTGGCCGACATAGCCGGACGCCCCCAGCACGCCTACGGGGACGGATGCATGATTATTCATTTGGGCGGAAAATTATGCAAGAACGAAAGCGGGTGCAAGTGCGGTGAGCCGCTACACCACTCTTTCCAGCCTGGGATTAGCCCGGTAGGTCCGGCCAACTTTCCCGCAGGGCTTTCCTTCTACCATTACGACGTCGGCTGTGAAATCGAACCGGCCCTGGAACAGGCTCGATCCGACGCCGTAGGCATCCACTGGAACCCGTTGTCCCTCGAAGTCGCGGATCTTCTCGATGTTGAAGCCGCCCGACACGACGATTTTGACCTGCGTGTAGCCCTCGGCATCGAGGGCGCGACGAACGTTGCGGACCAGCTGCGGGTTGACGCCGGTCGGTTTGAAGGTGCCCATCTGCGGAATCACCGAACGGTCCACTAACGTCTCAGAAGTGTCGAGCCGGACCCCATAGAGCCGGTCGCCCAGCGCGCGGGCCACGGCGAGTGACGTGCCGACGCAATCGTTGTCGAAGTCGACCAGCGTGATCAGCCGGATCGAGGGATCGGACAGATCGGCGAACTTGCGCGAGGCTTTGACGGTGTCACCGCCGTACGCGGCGACGAGCGCATGCGGCACGGTGCCTACACCCTCGGATCCCCACCAGGAGGCCTGCGCGTCGGTCGAGACTCCGATGGCTCCGGCGATGTGCGCCGCGTAGCCGTCGCCGGTCTGCACGAGCCAGTGATCGTGGCGCGCCGGAAAGAACATCACTTCTTTCGGCTTTGCCGCTTCGACGACGAGACGGGTGTTCGTCCCAACCCGGGTGCGCCGCGCGAGCACACCGAGGTAGAGCGTCTCGAGCACCGCGAAGGCGTCGTAGGGCCCTTCGATGAGCAGCACCGTCTCCCACGGCTTGATTTCGTCGCCGTCGTACAGCGCGTGCACGACCAGCTCGTCCCAGCTCTCGGCGCAGAGCTTGAGGATGGCGATCGCCTCATCGATGCCGCCGAGGAACGCGTGCACCTTCCCGAACACCTGCATCGTGACGCGCGGCCGATGTTTGTCCTTCCGAAGGAGGTCGCGCGCGCGCACGAAGTATTTGTCCGAGTAGTAGCCCTCGCGCATCTTCTCGACCGGGAGATGGAAGATCGCCGGGTCGAGACGCTGCTTGCGGGGCGGCGCCATTACCGCGGACCCGGCCACGCGAATGTCGCCGCGAGGGTATCGCCGGTTGGCAGCGGCAACTGCCGCGCGACGTTGTTGAGCCGGCCACACAGTTGGCCGAGTGGCCCGGGAGTATCGGGAGGCGCGACACGCAGGCAGACGACGTCGACGTCGAGCGCGAGTGCGCGCTCCCGGTCGGTACGCGGGGGATCGGGCCGCGCGAGACTGACGACCAGTGTGGTAGCCCGCCCACCCAGCACGAGCTGGACGACCCGCGGCGGCTCGTCCGGAATCAGATCGACTCCGCGTGGCGCGCTGACGGTATCCCCACGCACCAGGTTGAGCACGACACGAGCGCGCCGGGGCCGCACCACGGCCTCTACCCGGAA
>DASZNX010000191.1:0-10056 GCA_035551075.1 Gemmatimonadales bacterium
GATCAGCGACACGATCTGATCGTAGGAGAGCCACATCGGGGTGCCCGCGCCGGCTTCGTGGTAGACCCGCTCGAACACCACCGTTCCCTCGAGGTCGTCGCAGCCGAAGGACAGCGCCACCTGCGAGATGAACGGCGTCACCATGGGCCAGTGCGTCTTCACATGCGGGATGTTGTCGAGTACCAGACGGCCCACCGCGATGTTCTTCAAGTCGTCGAACCCGGTGGTGGCGGTGCCGGTCCGACCGAGCGCCTCGCCCAGCTCGTTGTGATCGGGATGATAGGCGAGCGGGATGTACGTCAGGAAGCCGCCGGTCTCGTCTTGCAGCGCGCGCAGCGCCAGCAGATGATCGACGCGGTCCTCCAGCGTCTCGACATGGCCATACAGCATCGTGCAGTTCGATGGGATCCCGAGCTGATGGGCTTCGCGGTGCACGGCGAGCCATTCGTCGCCCGTGAGCTTGCGGTCGGCGATGGTGGCGCGCGCGGCCGGGGAAAAGACCTCCGCGCCCCCGCCGGGCAACGTGCTCACACCCGCTTCCTTCATCGCGAGGAGCACGTCGCGCGTAGAGAGGTTTTCGATTCTGGCCAAATGCGCAACCTCGACCGCCGTTAACGCCTTGATCATGACCTGCGGGTGCCGCTGCTTGAGGCCGCGAAACATGTCCGTGTAATACGACAGCTTCAGCTTGGGATGGAGCCCGCCGACGATGTGGAACTCGCGGGTCGGATTGTCGCGCGCGGCGTCCGCCTCGGCAAAGACTTCCTCCAGGCTCCGGGTGTACGCGCCGTCCTCTTTCGGCATGCGCGCGAACGAGCAGAACACGCAGGTGTTGCGCAGGATGCACACGTTGGTCGGATTGATATGCTGGTTCGCCGCGAAGTAGACGCGCTCGCCGTTGCGTCGAGTGTTGGCGAGGTTCGCGAGACCACCGATCGTCAACAGGTCATTAGATGCAAAAAGCGCGAGGCCATCCTCGCGCGTGAGCCTTTCGCCTCGTTCGACTTTGTCCGCAATGGTTCGCAGCGTCATGTAACTCTCCGGACTGCGAGCGTCACATTGTGCCCACCGAAGCCAAACGAATTCGACAGCGCGACGTCGACTTGCCGCTCGACCGCCTTGTTCGGCGCCGAGTCGAGATCGCATGCGGGATCGGCGTGGAACTGATTGATCGTCGGTGGGATGACGCCATTCTTGAGCGCAAGCGCGCAAATCGCGAACTCGAACGCCCCGGCGGCGCCGAGCAGGTGGCCGGTCATCGACTTGGTCGACCCGAAGATCAGCTTGCGGGCGTGATCGCCGAAGACCGCCTTCACGGCCGCGGTCTCGGCGGCGTCGCCGTGCGGCGTCGAGGTGCCGTGCGCGTTGATATAGCCGATGTCTTCGGGCAGAATATTCGCGTTCTGCATCGCCAGCCGCATCGCTTCCTGCGCCCCCGAGCCGTCCGGAGCGGGCGCCGTGATGTGATACGCGTCCGCGGTCGCGCCGTAGCCCACCATCTCGGCCATGATCTTCGCGCCGCGTCCCTGCGCGCGCTCCCATTCCTCGAGAATCACCACGGCCGCCCCGTCGCCCATCACGAAGCCGTCGCGATCCTTGTCGAACGGCCGGCTCGCGGTCTTGGGATCGTCGTTGCGCTCGGAGAGTGCCTTCATGTTCGCGAAGCTGGCCAGCGCGAGCGGCGTAATTGCCGCCTCCGATCCGCCAGCGACCATGACGTCGGCCTTGTTTTCGCGAATGAGATCAAACGCATCACCCAGCGCATGCGCGGAGGACGCGCAGGCCGATACCGTCCCGTAATTCGGTCCCTGGAATCCGTAGCGCATCGACACGATCGCCGATGCGACGTTGGCCATGAACATCGGTACGAAGAAGGGAGAGACGCGTCCCGGCCCCTTCTCCAGGAAGGTGCGCATGTTCTCCTCGAACGTCGCGATGCCGCCTGTCCCGGTGCCGATGATGACGCCGACGCGTTTCGGATCGAGCGGGCTCTTTTCCAGGCAGGAGTCCCGCACGGCCTGGACTGCCGCGCCCATCGCGAACTGGGAGAACAGGTCGTAGCGGCGCGCTTCCTTCTTGTCGATGTACTGGAGCGGGTCGAAACCCTTCACTTCGCAGGCGAAATGCACCGGCAGCTGCGCGGAATCAAAGCGCGTGATCGGACCCGCGCCCGACTGTCCGGCGACGAGGGCGGCCCAGGTACTCGCGACGTCGTTTCCCAACGGCGTCACGAGGCCCATCCCCGTGACCGCCACCCGGCGTGTCACTATTTACCTTTCCCCATCTTGTCATGGAGGTAGTTCATCGCCGCCCCCACCGTGCGGAGCTTCTCCGCCTCCTCATCCGGGATATCGATGTCGAATTCCTTTTCGAACGCCATGACGAGCTCGACCGTGTCCAGACTGTCGGCCCCCAGGTCCTCCATGAAGCTCGCGTCGTTAGTGAGTTTATCGCGCTCGACGCCCAGCTCTTCGACAATGATGTCTTTGACCTTCTCTTCGAGCTGCTTCATGTCCATTGCCATGGGTAACCCTCAAGGAAGGTAAGGTGACTCACATCACCATTCCGCCATCGACGACCAGGACCTGCCCCGTAATGTAGCTGGCCATGTCGGAGGCGAGAAAGAGGACGGCGGCCGCGATATCCGACCCCTGTCCGAGCCGTCCCAACGGAATGTTATCCCTCAGGTACTTCTTGGCCTCTTCGGAGATGCCCCGCGTCAGCTCGGTATCGATATAGCCCGGCGCCACGGCATTGACCAGCACATTGCGCGACGCCAGTTCTTTCGCCACGGACTTGGTGAATCCGATCATCCCTGCCTTGGATGCGGAGTAATTCGACTGTCCCTTATTGCCGTTCAGTCCGACGACGCTCGTGATGTTGATGACCCGTCCCCAGCGCCGCTTGATCATCCCCCGGGCGGCGTACTTGGTCATCAGAAACGCGCCCTTCAGGTTCGTGTCCATCACGCTGTCCCAGTCCGCTTCGGTCAGGAGGAACAGCAGATTGTCCTTCGTGAATCCGGCGTTGTTCACGACCACGTCGATCTGCCCGAAATCCTTCTCGACCGCTTTGGCGAATGCTTCGACCTGGGACGCCACGGCGACATCGCAGGCATAACCGCGAGAGCCATCCCCGATATCCTCGGCTGCCTGTTCTGCCTTCGAGCCATCACGGCCGCAGAGCGCTACCTTGGCGCCCGCGCCCGCCAGCGCTTTGGCGATGTCGAGTCCGATGCCGCGCGAGCCGCCGGTGACGAGGGCAATCTTACCAGAAAGGTCGAGCTTCACGCTGCTTCCATGAATTTGCTCACCTCATCCGCCGTCCCCAGACTGACGACGTTCGCCCCCGGCACGATCCGCTTCAAGAGTCCAGCGAGCACCGAGCCTGGACCGATTTCGATGAAGCGAGGGCCTTCGCCCCCCAGGCGCGCGATGTGCTCCATGCATTGAACCCAGCGGACGGGCGCCGTGAGCTGATCGGCGAGCAGGCGGCGCGCCCGGCCGGCATCCTTCACCGCCTCGCCGGTGGCATTGGCGACAACGGGAAACTCGGGATCCCGAAATGGCGCGCGCTCGAGCGCGAGCTGCAAATGATTTTTCGCGGGACCCATCAACGGCGAATGGAACGCGCCGCTGACGTTGAGCGGGATGACGCGCTTCGCCCCCTTTTTCTTGCACGCCTCGCCGGCGCGCGCCACGGCGTCGGGATCGCCGGAGATGACGGTCTGGTCCGGCGCATTGATGTTCGCGGCGACGGCAACACTCGCTTGCCGCGAGCTTTCCGCGCAGGCGGTTTCGACATCCTTGGTCGCGAGTCCCAGGACCGCGGCCATCGTTCCTGGACGCTCTTCCCCCGCCTTCTGCATCAGCTCACCGCGCTTCCGCACGAGTTTCGCCGCATCGGGTGCGTCGAGCGCGTTCGCCGTGATGTAGGCGGAGTACTCACCGAGAGAATGCCCGGCCGCCGCGGCGACCGTCTTGCCGATCTTCCTGCGGATGACGGCGAACACTGCAGCCGTGTGGGCGAGGATGGCGGGCTGGGCGTTCTGCGTGGACGTCAGCTCGTCTTCGGGTCCTTCGAACATGATGCCGGACAGCGCCGCGCCGAGTGCGGTGTCGATTGCCGAGAATGTATCGCGCGCTTCCGGAAACCGTTCCGCGAGATCCTTGCCCATGCCGACTTTTTGCGCGCCCTGACCCGGGCACAGCCAGATCGTGCTTACCACCGCACGACCATGCTACCCCAGGTAAAGCCGGCGCCGAAGGCGCAGAACATCACCGTCATGCCCGGCTGCAACCGGCCGCACTTCACGGCTTCAGCGAGCGCGATCGCGATCGATGCGGCGGACGTGTTGCCGAAGCGATCGACATTCACGTACACCCGGTCCATGGGCATGCCGGCGTGCTTCGCGGTGGCTTCGATGATGCGGATGTTGGCCTGGTGAGGGATCAGCAGATCGATCTTGTCGGCGGTGAGACCGGCGCGCTCGAGGGCGTGGTCGCAGGCGTCCGCCATCGACAGCACGGCGGCCTTGAACACTTCGCGACCCGCCATCTTGATGAAGTAGCTGTGATCTTTGAGCAGCTCTTCACTCGGCGGATGTGTGGCGCCGCCGCCGGGCCGATACAACAGCTCGGCGAGCGTCCCGTCCGATTTCAAGTAGGTCGAGAGAATCCCGCGGCCGTTCGTGCTCTTGCGGACGATCGTCGCGCCGGCGCCGTCGCCGAACAGCACCGCCGTCGTGCGATCGCTCCAGTCCATGATGCTGGTCAGCTTCTCGGCCGCGATCACGAGGACATGCTGCGCCTGCTCCGCCGCGATGATGCCTTCCGCCGTCGTCAGCGCGTAGACGAATCCGGAGCACGCGGCGCCGACGTCGAACGCGGCAGCATTTTTGGCGCCGAGGGTCGCCTGGAGATCGCAAGCCTGCGATGGCAGGAGCCGGTCGGGCGACGCGGTCGCATACACGATGGCGTCGATGTCGAGGGGCGTGAGTCCCGTCTCTTCGAGCACCTGCAGGGCGGCGGCCTTCCCCATGCACGCGTTCGTCTCTTCTTTGCTGGACACGCGGCGCTCGCGAATGCCCGTACGCTCGCGAATCCATTCGTCGGACGTATCGAGGAATTTCGAGAACTCGTCGTTCGTCATCACGCGCGGCGGCGCGTAGCTGCCGGTGCCCCACAGCTCGGCAAACGGGCGCTTCATGCCGGCACCTTCCCCTTCCCCACGGCGAACTCCGCGGCAATGTCGTCGGACAGATGGCTCTGAACGGCCTGCACGGCGACACGGATGGCATTCTTGATGGCCTTGGAGGGGGACGCGCCGTGACAGATGATCACGACGCCCTTGACGCCAAGGAGCGGCGCGCCGCCGTAGGTCGCATAGTCGAGGACCTTGAGGACGTTGCTCATCTCGGAGCGTTGCAGGACGTCCGGCGCTTCGCGCTTGATCAACGAGACGAACACGCGACCCGCGGATTCATAGAACTTCAACACGACATTGCCGACGAACCCGTCGCACGCCACGACGTCAAGCCGCTTGCCGCGGGCTTCTCCGACGGGGATATCGCGGCCTTCCACGTTGCCGATGTAGTTGATGCCGGTGGTCTTCTTGAGGAGCTTATGCGCTTCCTTGACGACGGCGTTGCCCTTCTCGTCTTCCTCCCCGATGTTGAGCAGCCCGACCGTCGCATTGGAGCGGCCGAGCACATCGCGCGCGTAGACCGATCCCAGATGCGCGAAGCCGACGAGCTCGCGCGCGTCGCAATCGATGTTGGCGCCGGCATCCAGTACGAGCACGGGCTGGCCGGCGCTGGGAAAGAGCGCGCCGATGGCGGCGCGTTGGACGCCGGGGTGCAGGCGGAGGAGCAGGGTCGCGGCCGCCATCACGGCGCCGGTATTCCCCGCTGAAATGAAGGCGTCGGACTTTCCTTTCTTCTGCAGTCCCAGCCCGATGGCAATCGAGGACCGTGGCTTCCCTTTCACGGCGGCGAGCGGCTTGTCACCCATGCCGACCACCTCCGGCGCGTCGACGACCTCGATCCGGCCACGGTCGACGCGCGCGTGCTTTGCCAGGGCTGCCTCGATGTCCGCTTTGCGTCCGACAAGCTGGACGTGAAAGTCGGCCGGCAGCTCCGCGAGCGCCTGCACCGTGCCTTCCACTTCGACTTGCGGGGCGTTGTCGCCACCCATCGCGTCCAACGCGACGCGGATCATCAGTCCTCGACGGTCACCCGCTGCTCGCCGTTGTAATACCCGCAGGTCGGGCAGACTCGATGGGGCTGCTTCATGTCGCCGCAGCGCGGACAGGCCTGCAACGTGGGGCGCACCGCCTTGTAGTGCGTGCGGCGCGCGCGCTTCTTGCGCTTGGAGGTTCTGCGCTTGGGTACCGCCATTCCGATCGTCCTTTGGTTAAGAGCGGAGCTTGTCTTTCAGAGCCTTGAGCGGCTGCCAGCGGGCATCAGTTGCAGGCGCACATCCACACGGGCCGGCGTTCAGGTCCTTCCCGCATTGCGGGCACAGCCCCTTACAGTCTTCCCGGCACAAGACGTACCGCGGAGCGGCCAGCACCAACTCCTCACGGACAGCCGGGGTCACGTCGATTTCCGTTGCATCTGCCGGCACCGAATAGGAATCTGGATCTTCGGCGTCGGCATCCTGCGTGAACAGCGCGCCGATCTCCAGATTCAGGGGGGTGGCGACCGGCGTGAGGCAGCGACGACACTCGCCCTGGATCACCGTGCGCACCCTACCCTGCCAGTAGAACCGCCCCTCGCCGATGGACTGCAAGCGTCCATTCACCACCACTGGTTCCTGCAGCGTGAAGTCGGTCCCTTCCAACGCCGGGTCGCCCTGCTGCAGTTCGCCACGGGTTTCGACGGCCCCAGCCCGGGCCAACTCTCGCAGATCGACTCGCAACATGGTGAGCGAACCTAAATCCTTGTGGCACTTGCGTCAACGGCATCAGGGCGGTCCGTACAACGGGAAGAAAAAGCTGACTTCCCGTGCCGCATTCTCGGGTGAATCGGATGCGTGAATCGCGTTGCGCTCCTTCGACTGGGCGTAGAGCCGCCGGATGGTCCCGGGCTTCGCCTGCGCGGGATCGGTCGCGCCGATGACCTCCCGAAGATGCGTCACCGCATTCTCGCGCTCGAGGGCGAGTGCTAATGCGGGGCCCGACGTCATGAAGGCCACGAGCGGCCGGAAGAACGGCCGTTCGCGATGCACCTCGTAAAACGATTCGGCGCGCTCCTGGGTCAGGCGCACCATCTCGGCGGCGCGGATGCGGAATCCTTCCGCTTCGAGATGAGCGATGATCTTGCCGGTATGGCCGGCGGCGACGGCGTCTGGTTTGATGATTGCCAGGGTGAGCATGGCTTCCTTTTTATGGTCGTGCCGACGTGCCGTCGTGCCGACTTCTTAGGAATTCGCCACTAACCTTCTAATCAAATCGGCCCTCGTCAGAAATCCAACCACAACACCCTCACGCACGACCGGAAAGCGATCCACGTCCTTGTTGTTCATCAGATTGGCGACGTCGCTCAGTGTCTGCTCTTCCGACACACAGAGGACGGCGCGGGACATGACGTCTTTGACCGGCAGGCCGCGTGGATCGACCGACTGATGACCCGCCGCCAGGCTGGCGGGCATCGCGCGGAACTTGCCGCTCTTCGTTTTCTGCAGAAAGTCCGGGATCAGATATTTCAGCAACTCGCGATGCGTGATCATTCCGACGAGCGAACCATTGTCATCGACCACCGGCAACGCGCGCACGTCCTTGTCCATCATCACGCGGGCGACGTCACCCAGGGTCTGGTCCGGCCGGGCCGAAAGCACGTGGGGCGTCATCAGGTCGCGCACGGCGAGATGCGTGGGCAGCTCCACGCCCTGAAGCGCGCCGATCCCCACCAGCTGCTCGGGTGTCTTGGCGGCCAGCATCGCAAGCACGATCCCGGGGTCCGACAACAGCCGCGCGAATGCGCCGACCACCTGGAGATAGGTGGGTGTCTCCCGCGGCGGCGCGACGATCAAAATGACGATGCGGGCAGTGCGGTTGAGGTCTTTCTCCCAGCGAATCGGTGTGAGGGAAACGCCGACGGCGGTCGCGAGGCGACGCGCCGCTTCGGTGCGAAAATGCGGCAGAAAGGCGTGCTCGCCGACGCTCACCATGTCCTCAGGCCAGGCGTTGCGAATCACGGCGTGTAGCCGATTCGCTTCAGTCACCACGCCGCCCGCAATCAGACGCTCGGCCAGGCGTTCCGTCGCTTCGCGCACGCTCTGCGCGGTGAGCGGCACGATGACGTGCTGGACTTCGACGACGTCCTGCAACTTCACATGCGCTCCTCGAGGAGCGACACCACATCCGCGGGCCGCTTCATCACCCCGATGCCCGCCTTCTCGAAGGCGGCCATCTTCTCGGCGGCCGTTCCGGATGAGCCGGAAATGATGGCACCAGCGTGTCCCATGCGTCGCCCGGGCGGCGCCGTTTGGCCGGCAATGAATCCCACAATCGGTTTTTTGATCTGGCGTTTCGCGAATTCCGCGGCCTGCTGTTCGTCGGTGCCGCCGATCTCGCCGATCATGACGATCGCGGCGGTTTCGGCGTCCGCCTGGAAGGCCGTCAGGCAGTCGATGAAGTTCGTGCCGATCAAGGGATCGCCGCCGATGCCGATGCAGGTGGACTGGCCCATGCCATGGGTCGAAAGCTGGTGCACGATTTCGTAGGTCAACGTGCCGCTGCGCGACACGACGCCGATGTTGCCGGGCTTGCAGATGTTGCCGGGAATGATGCCGACCTTGCTCTTCCCCGGCGAAATGAGTCCGGGACAGTTGGGTCCGAGCAGTCGAACGCCGCGCTCGCGGACAAAGGGCAGCACGCGCGTCATGTCCAGCACCGGGATCCCCTCGGTGATGCAGACGATCAATTTGATTCCCGCATCTGCGGCTTCGAAAATGGCCGATGCCGCCACTGCCGCGGGCACATAGATGACCGAAGTGTTGGCTTTCGTTGCCGCGACGGCTTCCGCAACGGTATCGAACACCGGCACGCTATTCTCGAATCGTTGACCGCCTTTGCCCGGCGTCACGCCGGCCACGACCTGCGTGCCATATTCCATCATCTGCTTCGCGTGGAACGATCCATCCCGTCCCGTGATGCCCTGGATGACGAGCCGGGTGCCCTTGTCGATGAACGCGCTCACGCGGCCTTTCCCTTCAGCAGCGCGACAGCCTTCTTCACCGCCTCGTCCATGTCGGTGAGCGCAGAGAAGCCCGCCTTGCGAAGAATTTCGACGCCGAGCTGCTCATTCGTTCCGGTCAGGCGAATGACGATCGGCACTTTGAGGGTGAACTCGCGCGTCGCCTGCACGATCCCGTTCGCGACGTCGTCCCCGCGCGTGATGCCGCCAAAAATGTTGAAGAGAATGACCTTGACCTGCGGATCAGACGTGATGATGCGGAGCGCGCTCACGACCTTCTGCGGATTGGAGCTTCCCCCGATGTCGAGGAAGTTGGCAGGCTCGCCGCCGTAGTACTTTACGAGATCCATGGTGGCCATGGCGAGTCCTGCCCCGTTCACACAACAGCCGACCGATCCCTCCAGCTTGATGAACGTCAGTCCGGCCTCGCGCGCGGCGACTTCCTCAGGCTGTTCCGCTGAGACGTCCCGCAGGGCGGCAATGTCGGGACGCCGTTCGAGCTCGTTGTCGTCGATGACGATTTTTGCGTCCAGCGCCTGCACCGCGCCGTCCGGCGTCGTGACCAGCGGGTTGATCTCCGCGAGCGAAGCACCCACTCCGTAGAACGCGGTATAGAGCTTCTGCATGATGTCGGCTGCCGCCCGGGCCTGCTTCACGTCCCGGTACAGCGTGAATCCCAGCGTCAGCGCCTGGTGGCCGAGCAATCCGTACCGCGGATCGATCGGCAGGCGGTGAATCTTCTCCGGCGTCTTCGCGGCGACCTCTTCAATGTCGATGCCTCCGGCCGGGCTGACCATGAGCACGGGCCGCTGGGTTGCGCGATCGACGATCATGCCGACGTAGCTCTCCGATGCGAT
>DASZNX010000192.1:0-3718 GCA_035551075.1 Gemmatimonadales bacterium
GCCCGTGAGTCTGCGACGCCACAGGCGGCGCGCCGGGGTGAGCTGCGCAAAGAACTCCTCTCCGGCGACGTCACTGCGCACATAGCTCTCGGCCAACAGCACGGCCCAGAGCTTGGCGAAACTGCTCTCGGTGGCGCCGTCGGCCACCGCCACGCGAATGCCCCCCCCGCCCCCGCCGCCCCCCCCGGCATGAGCACGAGTCAGTCGCTGCGCCCACGCGTCCTCGTACTCCTCGGCGCTGTTGCCCGACTTGGGACAACAGAAGGCCTTGATGTCGCACGCGGTGGCCGGGGCCGGCGGGGCCGGGGGGGCCGCCCTGGTGTGGCTCACTCAGCGCAGACGCACATTCGCCGGCCGCGTCCCGATATCGAGGAAGTGGATCACGTGCAACGGCTGCGCGTTGAAGATGAATCCGCGCGAGTCGTCGGCGGCCGGCAACCCCAGCTCTTTCGCGCGTGCAACCATGAACGGTGTGAGCGTCGATGAAGCTTGAAACAGCGCTTTGGCATACTGATCGGGAAGTGCGCTGGCGTTGCATGGCAATTCGATCGATGGGCCCGCCGTCGACGAGAGGTGGATGTTGAAGAGCAACACCTCACCGTCCTGGCCGCTCACCGCCGTCAACTTCTGCGCCGCGGCAACCAGATCTCCGTCGGTTGCCTCGCCGTCGGTGATGTTGATGACAATCGGTGGAAATCCCTGCGGATGCTCCTGGCACCACGTCTCGACGATCTTGGTTGCGTCCGTGAGCGCGGCGCACATCGGCGTGCCCCCTTTGGCATAGGGGTCGAACCAGACTGGGAATTTCACCGTCTGTTCCATTACTCCACCGGCGCCATCGTCCGATTGCTTGGTTCTTTCTTCGATGCGCAGCGGCTTGCTGGCCAGCTCACTGATCGGTACCAATGAGCGCCCGCTCAGCTCACCGCCGAGCGCCGGCTTGCAGCTATCTTCGCTGTAGCCGAGGACGCCGACGTGGAAGTAGTCGTAGATCGAATCCGATTTGGCGCAGCGGATAGACAGATTATGAATCAGCTTGTTGAGGATGGTCGCCAGTTCCTCCGCCTTCTTTTTGCCGGCGTTTCCGCCCGCGAAGGGATCCTCCATCGACTCGGACTGGTCGACCAGAAATAGGAAACAGCCCGGGTTCTTCCGGCTGATCTCGGCCTGGTATGGCATGGTTCGCCCTCCACTTGTGGCGGGATATTCGTTCTGGGGGGCGCGCCACAGACCTTGCTCGTCCGGGCCCGAGCAGGCTGTGACTGTTGTCACCTCAGCATGGGGCGCAGCGCTTTGCAATGACTTACGCGCCGTGTGCTAAAGCACGGCTCGGCCACTACGCGCGTCCTATAGGACGCGATGAGCCAAGAACCGCGTCACCAGATCCGGCCGAGATTCGTGGTAACGAACAACTCGTCGGGCGTGCCGGGCGCGGTCCGATCGACGCATTTGCCAACCACCTCCACCGCCTCCAGCTTCCACGAGGCTCCCGTACGTCGTTTGCTTCTTACACTGCTCGATGGGAGACGCCTTATGCTCTTCCCCAGCCGCTTCTACGGCGCAATCCTCGTAACCGCATCCCTGCTCAACATCACCGCCTGTGGCGCCGGCACTCCGGCGAAAGCCGGAACCAGTCCCGAGCACCTCACCGCCGACACGCCGAAGCAAACCACCGGCGGCGCCACGTTCATCGCGCCCGCCGATTGGACGGTCTCGGTCAAGGGGCCCGCGACCATTCTCGAGCCACCCGAGCCCGGCTCGCATATCGCGCTCGTCGACGTCCATGCCCCCACCGCCGACTCGGCCGTCGCCCTCGCATGGGCCGCATATAAGCCGGACCACACCTGGCCGCTCGAGGTCGTCACCCCGCAGCCCGATAAAGATGGATGGACCGATTGGCGCAACTACTCGTATCAGACGTCCCCCAACGAGAAGCGCAGTGTAGGGGCGCGAACCCTTCATGCCGGCGATATGTGGACCGTCGTGATCTATGACATGACCGACGCGACCGGCGAGAAGCGCGGCGCAGCTGTAGCCCTCATCTTCGACCGGCTGCTGCCCAAAGGGTACACGCGCGAATCGTTCGCCGGGAAAAAGGCCGCCACTCTCGACGCCGCGCGCCTCGCGAGACTGTCCAAGTTCACCGAGACGGCCATGAAAGAGCTCGGCGTCCCCGGCGTGGCCGTGGGAATCATCCAGAACGGCAAAGTGGTTTTCGCCGACGGGTTCGGCGTCCGCGAGCTCGGTAAGCCGGAGAAACCAGACGCGAACACGATGTTCATGATCGCGTCGAACACCAAAGCACTCACGACGCTGATGCTGGGGAAGCTCGTCGACGCGAACAAGTTCGGCTGGGAGACTCAGGTCACGTCGCTGCTACCGTCATTCAAGCTCGGCGACACCGCCACCACGCGGCAGGTGCTGGTGAAGCACCTCATCTGCGCCTGCACCGGGATGCCACGGCAGGACCTCGAGTGGCTGTTCGAATTCAAGCACGGCACGCCTGAAACTGCGCTGCACACGCTCGGCACGATGCAGCCCACCAGCAAGTTCGGATCGATGTTCCAGTACTCGAACCCTATGGCCGCCGCGGCGGGCTACATGGGCGGGCACGTGGCCTACCCGCAGCTCGAGCTGGGCGCCGCCTACGACTCGGCCATGCGTACGCTGGTGTTCCAGCCGCTCGGCATGACATCCACGACGTTCGACTACGCGAAGGCGCTCGCGGGCAACCACGCCTGGCCGCATGCGCCCGACGTCGACGGGAAGACCGCACGCGCCACGATGGACCTCAATTACTCGATCATTCCGGTCCGCCCCGCGGGCGCGGCCTGGAGCAACGTGCATGACATGCTCAAGTACGTCGCCATGGAACTCGCTGAGGGCAAGCTCCCCGACGGCACCCAATACATCAAGAGAGAAACGCTGCTCGCGCGCCGAGCGCCGCAGGTGACCATCGGGAAAGAAACCACCTACGGCATGGGACTCTCGGTCAACACGAAATACGGCACGCCCGTCGTACACCACGGTGGTGACATGATCGGATTCCACAGCGACATGATGTGGCTACCGGAGCACAACGTGGGCGCCGTGGTCCTCACGAACGGCAATCCGGGCTGGGTCATTCGCAGCCTGTTCCAGCGCAAATTGCTCGAGGTGTTGTTTGATGGCCGAGACGAGGCCGATGCGGACGCGGCGGCTCAGGCGAAGAGTTGGTATGCCCAGATTGCCGCCGACCGAAAACTCCTGAAGGTGCCGGCCGACGGTGCCGAGTCCGCCAAGCTGCTCGCGCACTTTCACAATGATGCGCTGGGCGACATCGACGTCCGGCGCACCGGCGGCCGGACGACGTTCGACTTCGGTGAATGGCGGAGCGAGGTTGCGTCAAAGAAGAATCCCGACGGCTCGATCTCGTTCACGACGATCGATCCGGGCGTCGACGGCTTCGAGTTCGTCGTGGGCGAAGAGGGGAAGCGGCTGACGATTCGGGACGCGCAGCACGAGTACGTGTTTACGGGGGTGGCGAAGAGCGTCGCTACAGCGTCAAATACACAATCCTCACAAAGTCATCGCCCTTATATCGCCCACCCGCCCAATCGGCATCGAGATCGGTGAACGGCTTGGCCGCAATCGCCTCGTCGAGCGACTTCCCCGCGTCCTTGAGCTTCCGCACCCGGTCCGCCGCCGTTGCGAGCATGTCGCGATACTTCACGAGATC
>DASZNX010000193.1:0-4736 GCA_035551075.1 Gemmatimonadales bacterium
TTCCGTCTCCCGGTTGGTCCGTCCTCACAGTCAGGCTCGATGGCATAAACGACGCCGAGCCCCGCGACGATCAGCGTGCATTCGCGATCGAAGTCAGCCTCGAGCCCGCGGCCGTCATTTACGCGTCGCCGCCCGACTGGGAGGCGCGGTTCCTGGCGCGGACATTGCGCGATGTCGCGCGCATGCCGGTGAAGATGTTCGTCGAGACCGAGCCGGGTCGTTGGCGCGACGCCGCGAGTCTCGCGCCTGTAGGCATGGCCGAGCTTGCGCGAGCGGGAGAAAGTGCCCGGCTCGTCGTCCTCGCCGGGAATCCCGATCGTTCGCGCGCGTTCATTGGCGCGCGAAAAACGGCGCCTGCGCGACTCGTGTGGTTGACGAATGGACAACCTGGTGATTGGTACGTCGAGCGCCCGCCGTCCTCCCCCCTGACAGCGACCCTCGCGGGTATCGACTGGGACTCGCTGCCGCCCGCGACCGCGGCCGGCCCTGCGCCGGAGGCGCTCGATTCGAACGCGGTCGCGCTCACCGCTCGCCTGGCGCGCCGCGGTCCGGCACGTCCCATCGTGATCCTCGAACCGGGGAGTGGCGGGCGCCGCGCCGTCGTCACCGCAGGCGGCCTCTGGCGATGGGCCTTCCGCGGCGGCGTGAGCGAGCAAGCGTACCGCAGCCTGGTCGCCTCATTGGTCGACTGGCTCCTGGGCGAGCGGAGCGCTGGCAACCGGGGTGAGCGCGTGGTACTCGAATCCATCGAAATCCCGAACGGTCTGCCGGTCCGGTGGCGGTGGGAAGCGGCGAGCGCGCCGCAGCCGCTGGCGATCACGCTGCGAAGAGGCGATAGCACGCGAACCGATACGCTGCGATTCGACGCGGCCGGCCGCGCCGAGCTCCTGTTGCCGCCCGGGATCTATCGCTATGCGCTGCCCGGGGGACCGGAACAGGGAGTGGTGGTGGTCGATACGTACTCCGACGAATGGCGGCCGCGAGCGCCCGCGCTGGCCGCGCAGCCGGGAGAAGCGACCGCCCGCCTCGGCTCGGTTGGACTCCGCGATCGCTGGTGGCTGTTCTTCATCGCGATTGCCGCCCTCGCTGCCGAATGGACGGCGCGGCGTCGCCAGGGGCTGCCGTAGTGGGGTTGTGGAAGCAGATCGCAAGGATTTTCGGCGGCGGGGCGGTCGATTACGCCAAGCTCGAGAACGTGCAGCGACTACTCGTCGAAGCCGACTTCGGCGTCGCGGCCACGAACGAGACTGTCGAGCGATTGAGCAAAGCACCCAACATCGATCAGGCGACCCTCGAGCGGATCGTCGTGGAGCAGCTTGGTCCGCCCGCCGCGCCGCTCGCGCGCGCCCCACATCCCCCTACCGTGGTTCTCGTGTTCGGCGTCAATGGCACGGGCAAGACCACCACGATCGCGAAATTGGCTCATCAACTCGTCCGCCAGGGCCGCAGCGTGCTGCTCGCCGCCGCCGACACATTTCGCGCCGGCGCGACCGAGCAGCTCGAAACCTGGGCCGGCCGGCTGCAGGTGCCGTTTGTCGGCGCAACGTCCGCGAAGGGAGGGAAGGCCGACCCCGCGGCCGTGGCGTTCGATGCGGTTGACGCGGCGTTGGCGCGCGGCCTCGATACTGTGCTGGTGGATACCGCCGGGCGGCTCCATACCGACGAGCGACTCCGCGAGGAGTTGAAAAAGGTTGTGCGCGTGGTCGGCAAACGGCAGAGTGGCGCGCCGCATGAGTCGCTGCTGGTGCTCGACGCCACAATCGGCCAGAATGCGGTGCACCAGGCGAAGGAGTTTTCGTCCGCCGTGCCGCTGACGGGTCTCGTGATCACGAAGCTCGATAGCACCGCGAAGGGCGGCAGCGTCGTCGCCTTGCGACGCGCCGTTCCCGCGCCAATCCGTTTTCTCGGCACCGGCGAGACGCTGGAGGACCTGGAGCTATTCGATCCGCAGCGCTTTGCTCACCGGCTGGTCGGCGGGTGAAGCTCCAGCTCAATTCGCCGGTCAAGTTCCTCAAGGGCGTTGGCCCAAAACGCGCCGAAGCACTCCAACGGCTTGGTATCCGCACCGTTGGGGATCTCCTCTATCACGTTCCCCATCGCTATCTGGATGCGACGACCGTCACGCCGCTCGCACGCGTGACGGTGGGGCAGGACATGACGTGTGTCGGACGCGTGGTGAGCACGGGCGTGCTGCCCACGCGCCGCGGGTTGCGGGTGTTTCGGGCGGTATTACAGGACGCGAGCGGGCTGCTCGAATGCGCCTGGCCGGGTCGGCCATTTCTCGAGCGGCAGATCAGGAAAGGGCAACTGCTGCTTGTGACGGGCCCGGTGAGGTACTACCACGGCAAGCAGCTCGTGCCGCGCGAATTCATCGTGCTCGCCGATGCCGGCGAGGAAATGGAAGGCGACGCCGGCTTGGTGTTGCCGGTCTATCCCGCGACTGAAGGTCTCACGCATCGTCAAATCCGCCTGCTCGTCCAACAGCACCTCGACGAGCTCCTCAACCTCGTCACCGATCCCCATCCAGCCGGATTTCGAGCCGCGCATCAGCTCATCGAGCTCCGCCGCGCACTCGAGCTGATGCATCGGCCCAAGCGAGTCGAGGAGGCGGAGCTGGGCCGGCGGCGCCTCGCATTCGACGAGCTGTTCGATCAGCAGCTCGTCCAGGCGCGCGCGCGTCACCTGGCCAAGCGCGCGCGCGCGGGCATTCGCTTCGCGCTGAAGCGCGAGCTGACGACCAGACTGAAGGAACATCTCCCGTTCGAGCTGACGGCGGATCAGCGGCATGCCGTCCGCGAGATCACGGACGACATGACGGCGCCGCTCCGTATGCACCGGCTGCTGATGGGCGACGTCGGCACGGGTAAGACCGTGGTCGCGTTGTTCGCGATGCTGCTCGCCGCCGAGAATGAGTACCAGGCGGCGATCATGGCGCCTACGGAGCTGTTGGCCGAGCAGCACGGCGCGACGCTCACGCGCTTGCTCGCGCCGCTCGCCATTCGGCCCGAGATGCTGCTCGGCCGGATGAGCAATGCCGAGAAGGGAGGCGCGCGCGAACGCATCGCGTCGGGTGGGCCGCGGATCGTGGTGGGGACCCATGCGCTGATTCAGGAGTCGGTCTCGTTCAAGCGGCTCGGTCTCGCGGTCATCGATGAGCAGCACCGCTTCGGAGTGGAGCAGCGTGCCGCCCTGGTGGAAAAAGGCGACGCTCCGGACGTGCTGCTCTTGACCGCCACGCCGATCCCTCGATCACTCGCGCTTACCCTCTATGGTGACCTCGATGTCACGCAGATCCGCGAGAAACCGCCGGGTCGCGGCACCGTAAAAACGGCGCTCCGGACCGACGCAGCCCGTACCAAGATCTATGAGTTCATTCGCGGCGAATGCGCGGCCGGCCGTCAGGCCTACGTGATCTATCCGGTGATCGATGAATCGGAGCGAGCCGATCTCAAGGCCGCAACGACCATGGCCGAGAAACTGGCCAGGATCTTCGGCGAGTTCCGCGTGGGCCTGGTTCATGGCCGCCAGAAGGCGGAGGAGCGCGACGCGACGATGCGCGCGTTTCGCGACAACACGGTCAACATCCTGGTCGCAACCAGCGTGATCGAAGTCGGCATCGACGTCGCCAATGCCACGGTGATGTTGATCGAGCATGCCGAGCGCTTCGGGCTCGCCCAACTCCATCAGCTGCGGGGTCGGGTCGGGCGCGGCGCGGCGGCGAGTCATTGCATCCTGCTGTCCAACTCACCCGAGGCGACCGCGCGGCTGCAATCATTCGCCGAAACTACCGACGGCTTCAAGATCGCCGAGCTCGACTTGCGGGAGCGGGGAATGGGCGAGTTGACGGGCGCCCGGCAATCGGGTGGCGTGCCGCTGCGCTACGCCAATCTCGAGACCGATGTCCCGTTGCTCGAATCCGCGCGAGCGGCGGCGGCGGCGATCATCGCGACCGATCCGGCGCTCGAGCGGCGCGAGCACACGGCGTATCGGGAGCGGATCGTCACCCGATATGAGCGAGGCTTCGAGCTCTTCCGGGTTGGATAGATTAGCGCACAAAACCCGGTCTGTGGGTTACACAAGAAAAATGACGCAACAGGAGAGGCTATGGCGCGTTCCATGAGTGCACCCACGACTCAGGCGCAACTCGGCTACATCGCCCCGTTCTTCATTGTCCGCGATGTCATGCCCTCCATCGCGTTTTATAAGGATCGTCTGGGCTTCGACCTGGTGTTTCTCGGCCCCGACGATGGCCCGTACTTCGCCATCATGAAGCGCGACAGCGTGCGACTCATGCTCAAAGCCATTACTCCGGCGGTGCAACCGACGCCGAATCCAAGCCGGCATCATTGGGCCAGATGGGACGCGTATATCGAGACTGAAGATCCGGACGCGCTGGCAGCGGAGTTTACTTCTCGCGGCGTTTATTTCGCGAGCCGCTTGGCGTGAACTCGGATAATCTGCGCGGCTTTGAAGTCATGGATGCGGACGGATACGTGCTGTACTTCGGGCGACCGGTCTAACGAAGACTTTTTTGGACCTACTAGAAGTCGAGGCGCATCTCCACGCCGGGTCCGGTCGGCAGGCCACCCATCCGAATCTGCGACGGATAAGGAATATTATCCGGTCCACCCGGATGTAAATCGATGATGAACAGCGCGGTGGTCGCGAAGAGCGTCGCCTGCGCGGCGAACAGCCATTGATTCGCGCGGCGGTCGTGGCCGCGCGAGAGCTGATAG
>DASZNX010000194.1:0-4435 GCA_035551075.1 Gemmatimonadales bacterium
ACGCTCGCGTAGTTCGAGTTCTCCTCGACCACGATGAATACATGGTTGACCGCCGAGGGTGGCGGAGGAGGCGGGGGCGGGGGCGGCGGCGGTGGGGCCGGGGGAGGCGCGACCGGATTGGCGGTTTGTTCGCAGGCGACAATCGCGGCTGCGCTCACTACGGCGAGCACCACCAGTACGTGATAGATCAGGGCAGCGACACGCCGCGATCGCCTGAGTGAGTTGTTCATGGACCAGGACCTCCGGCCCCAGTTAATCGCAAGCTAGACCGAGCGCTTTCCTGCGGTGGTGACGCCGGTCATCTCCCCGTGGGCAAGGCTGTTGCGGAGTTGCCGAGGTTCTGTAGTCTAGGACACCATGTCACCGCTGTTGATGCTGTTGTGGCTTAATGCTCAGATCCCGCTGCCCGAGCACCCGCGTCCCGATTTCCAGCGCGCCGAGTGGCTCACTCTCAACGGGCGGTGGCGTTTCGCCTTCGATCCACGTGACGACGGCGAGCGCCTGGGATGGCCTCGCGGCGTGCTCCCTGGGGAGCGCGAGATTCTCGTGCCGTTCTCCTGGGGTGCGCCGCTCTCGGGTGTGCCCGACAGCGGCAACATCGGATGGTACGCACGGCAGATCACTGTGCCGGCGTCCTGGAACGGACGACGCGTCTTTCTCGTCATCGGCGCATGTGATTGGCGCACGACTGTTTGGCTCGACGGAAGGAAGCTCGGAGAACACCAGGGCGGTTATACGCCGTTCACGTTCGAGCTCCCGCGGCAACTTGCCAAGGGCCCGCACTGGGTGGTCCTGCGCGTGGACGACACGCCACATCCATTCAAGCTCGAGGGGAAACAGGGATACGGACCGGCACGCGGGATTTGGCAAACGGTCTACCTCGAAGCACGCGGGAGCGCCCCGCTTCAGGCGGTGCACTTTACGCCATGGCCCGATTTGAATGGCGTGCGCGTCGATGCGCGGCTGCTCGAGCCGGCGCCGCGCGCGGTGACGATCAGCATCGGCTTCGATAATCGCGATGGGCATCCCGTATTCACGGAGCACATTCCCCGCGGAGGGCGGACTGCGCACCTCGAGAACCCGCTCCCGAGTGCGCATCGCTGGTCACTGGACGATCCGTTCCTCTACGACGTTACCGTGCGTGTCTCGGGAGAGGGGCTGATCGAGGATCGCGTTGGGACGTATTTCGGCATGCGCAGGATTTCGGTCGCCGCGCTCCCTGGCACGAAGTACCGGTACGTGGCGATCAACGGAACGCCGGTATCCCTGCAGCTCGCGCTTGATCAGGCGTACCATCCGGAGGGCTACTACACATTCCCCACCGACAGCGCGCTGCGTGACGAAATTCTCCGCGCCCGAGAGATCGGGCTGAACGGGTTGCGTGAACACGTCAAGATCGAAGCGCCGCGCAAACTCTACTGGGCAGACCGCCTTGGCGTGCTGATCATGGCGGACATTCCCAACTGGTGGGGACCGCCCGACTCCGCGGCGTTCCACGAGCACGATGTGGCGCTGCGCGGCATGATCGACCGCGATTACAATCACCCGGCGATATTTGCCTGGGTGCTGTTCAACGAGACGTGGGGATTGCTCACGCAGGATGGCGGCAAGGAACGATATCTACCCGCCACGCGCGACCGCGTCGCGCGTGACTACGCACTCGCCAAATCACTCGATTCAACGCGCCTGGTCGAGGACAACTCGCCGTGTTGTGGGCGCGGCCACACGCAAACCGATCTCAATTCCTGGCACGAGTACCTTCCCGGCTGGCGGTGGGAGTCGCGCGTGCAACAGATCAGCGACAGCACCTATCCCGGCGCGCAGTGGAATTTTGAGCAGCCGTGGCGCCAGGCAGACCAGCCGATGCTGAACTCCGAGTTCGGCAACGTCTGGGGCTATGCGGGCAGCACCGGCGATGTGGATTGGAGCTGGGATTACCATCGCGCGATCAATGCATTTCGCCGCCACCCGAAGCTCGCAGGGTGGCTCTATACCGAGCATCACGATGTGATCAACGAGTGGAACGGCTACTGGCGATCCGATCGAACGCGCAAAGAGACCGGTTTTGGTTCCATCGTGGATGGGATGATGCTGCGAGACTTGCACGCTCCCGTGTATCTCGCCGTCGGGGATTCGGAGTTGAGCGAGACCGTGCGCCCGGGGGAGCGCGTTGCGGTGCCGATGTACACGTCGTTTCTCACCGCCGCGACATACGGTGATTCGCTCACTCTGCGCACCACGCTGCTCGGCTGGAACTCACTCGGCGAAGAAAAACACTACGATTCATCGATCGTGCACATCGCGTATCGGCCCTGGATGTCTCAGCCGCTCGCCCCGCTGTCTGTCACCATGCCGAATGAACCCGCGGTCGTCGTGCTCAGTACACGGCTCGAGGACGCTGCAGGGACTGCACTGCAGCGCAATTTCACGACGTTCGTCGTCGAGGGGACAACGCCCGATACCGTGCGTCTCGCCGATGGCCGCCGTGCACGCATCGTGCACGTTCCGGCGACCGCGGTGCGCGCCAGCCACTGGAGCCTCAAACAGTGGACCGTGCTTGGCGACCGCAAGTTGAACGGCGCCGGTACGGGCTACTTCGAGTACCGCTTTCCCTGGCCGCAGGGTCTCGAGCCGGGAACGGTGGAGCGTGCAATGTTCATCGTCGAGGCTTCGGCCAAACGTTTGAACGGCAAGGATCGCGATTCGACCGTCAGTGATAACGGCGATTATATGCGGGGCGGGGGAATCCACGATCCCAGTGGCAATCCCAACAGCTACCCCATGACGGGCGAGCATCCATTCCCGAGTGCCGTTACCGTGCGGATGAATGGTACCGTGGTGGGCAAAACGCAGCTCGTGGACGACCCTGCCGATTCCCGCGGCATCCTGAGCTGGCAGGCGCAGCCACACGACGGACATCTGTACGAAGCCGGTTCCTATGGCCAGCTTGTGCGCGCGACGCTGCCCGCCGAGCTGCTCCCCGACGCCGCGCGCAACGGGGAAATCATCGTCAGGCTCGAAGTTGATGAGGCGCTGCCGGGCGGTTTGGCGATCTATGGCGCGCGCTTTGGGCGTTATCCAGTGGACCCGACCGTCATCTTCGTGTTGCGCTGAATGATTCGTTACTCCCGGGTTCGTTGGTTGCACGCGATCAGCGCCAATGCGTTGCTGATCTGTATGATCTGTGGCCAGGGGTGCACCATGCATCGTCCCCGCGTCTCCCGCGCGCCGTACGGGCAGCTGCCCGACGGCCGCCGCGTCGAGCTCTTCACGCTGGCGAATGCGCATGGCATCGAGATCCGCGCCATGACCTACGGCGCGATTATCACATCGATTCGGACGCCCGATCGAACCGGCGCGCCGGCGGACATTGTCCTTGGCTTCGATAGTCTGAAGGGCTATCTGGCGGGATCGCCCTATTTCGGCGCCGTGGTGGGACGCTATGCCAATCGCATCGCGGGTGGCCAATTCACTCTCGACGGCGTCACCTATCATCTCGCCCGTAACAACGGGCCGAACAGCCTGCACGGCGGGGAGCGCGGCTTCGACAAGGTGATTTGGAAGGCGGAGCCATTTGAGCGCGACAGCACGCTAGGCGTGACTTTCAGTTATGACAGCCCGGACGGCGAGGAGGGGTATCCCGGGGCTGTCGCGGTGCGGGTGACATACACATTGACCCCAGCCGATGAATTGATCGTGGATTACGAGGCCTCAACGACCAAAGCCACACCAATCAACCTGTCGCAGCACACTTACTGGAATCTCCATGGCGATGGCAAGGGCGACATTCTCGACCACGTGTTGACGCTCGATGCTTCCACATTTACGCCCGTCGATTCGACGTTGATTCCCACAGGCCAACTCGCGCGCGTCGAAGGCACGCCGTTCGACTTTCGCCGGCCGACGGTAATTGGCGCGCGCATCAACGATGCGAACGAACAGCTGCGGTTTGGCCGGGGGTACGACCATAATTGGGTGATCGATCGTGATGGCGTCCGCGCCGATTCGCTCACGGCTGCCGCGCGCCTGGAAGACCCGACGGGCGGCCGCCGGCTCGACATCAGCACGACCGAGCCCGGTATTCAATTTTATTCCGGCAACTTTCTGGATGGGACTATTAAAGGAAAGGGCGGGCGAGTGTACGGTCACCGCAGCGGCCTCTGTCTTGAAACCCAGCATTTCCCCGATTCACCGAATCACGCGAACTTCCCGTCGACCATCCTCCGTCCCGGACAGCGCTATCGTTCTCGCACGGTAATGACGTTCTCAGTCGCTCGCGGCGGCTGAAGGGGCCGCCCCCTTAGTCGCGGCGGGGATTTGATAATCGAACAATTCCGCCGGACTAATCCGAAGCGCGCCGCACAGTCGCTCGAGAGTATCGGCGTGAATGAGCTCGAATCGGCCGTCCTTGCGCGTTAAACGGTAAATCGTATTC
>DASZNX010000195.1:0-5763 GCA_035551075.1 Gemmatimonadales bacterium
CGCGGCGGCGGGGGAGACGACAGCTCCGAACTGCTCGAAAACGTGGAGCAATTGCGCCGCGAAGTGGCGGAACTGGCGGAGCGTGTAGATTTTACGGAGCGCCTCCTCGCGAAGTCGACGAGTCAGGATCGTGATGTTGCCCGCTGAAACGCGTCAAGAACGCTTGGCGTAGGAGAGCACGTGCTGCTGCTGCAGCGACCGCCGATGATTCCGTTCGATCCAAACCAGTTGATCCCCCTGGTCGGGGTGATCGCCGTGACCGTCATTGTGGGCATCGTGTTGTGGGGGTTCTTCAAATCTGATCTCGCGTCGGCGCTGGCCGAGCGAATTCGCGGTCGGAAGAAATCGGCGGTCGACGGCAGCGACTCGGAGCATGTCGAAGAACTTGAACATCGCATTGTGGACATGCAGGGGCAGATCACCGAGATGTCGGAACGCCTCGATTTTGCCGAGCGCCTCCTCGCGAGAAAAAGCGAACGCGCATTACCAGGAGCCTAGATGGGGATCATTGACCGTCTGTCCACGCTGATCCGGTCGAACATCAACGATCTGATCTCGCGCGCCGAGAATCCGCAGAAGGTGCTCGAACAGCTCATCGTCGACATGCGGAGTCAGCTGGCGAAGGCCAAGCAGCAGGTCGCCGCCGCCATCGCCGACGAGAAGCGCCTCTCCGCCCAGGCCGAGCAGGAGAAGAAGCTCTCCGAGGATTGGGAGAAGCGCGCCGTGCTCGCCGTGCAGGAAGGCCGCGACGATCTGGCCAAACAGGCGCTGCTGCGCTACAACGAACACGTGCAGAACGCCGTGCAGCTGCAGGAGACGTGGGTCAAGCATCGGGAGGAGACGGAGAAGCTCAAGGCGTCGCTGCGCCAGCTCAACGACAAGATCGAAGAAGCCAAGCGCAAGAAGAACATCCTGATCGCCCGGCAGAAGCGGGCCGAGGCGCACAAGCGCATTCAGGAAACGATGGGCCAGATCTCCGACAAGAGCGCGTTCGAGACGTTCGAGCGCATGGCCGAGCAGATCGAGCACGAGGAGCGCAAGCTCATCGCCGCGGCCGAAGTCAACGAGGATCTGTCGGGCGACTCGCTCATAAAGCAGTTTCAGGGACTCGAAGTGAAAGCGGATGCCGATCAACAGCTCCTGGCGTTGAAGCGGAAGATGGGGCTGCTGCCGGGCGGAACACAGGCGGAGGCGCGGGCACTCGGCAAAGGAGCGAAGGACGCCGAGCTGCTCGAAGACGAAGACACGGAGCGGAAAAGCTGAACGAGGCCGGAAATTCCTCCTCCAGTAAAGTGTCGAGCGCCACGTTTGTGGCGCTCTTTGTTGCGGTACTCGTCGTCTGGTTCATACTCCGCGTCGTTGGTGTGCTGCTGCTCGTCTTCCTTGCCATTCTCCTCGCGGTCTATCTCTCGGCAATCACCGACTATATGGAGCGCCGCTGGGGAGCGCGGCGCTGGCTCGGACTCACCATGGCGGTCGTCGCGACGCTCGCCGGAGTCACGGGCATTGCCGTGCTGTTGCTTCCGCCGGTGATCGAGCAGACGCGCGCGCTGATCGGCGGCCTGCCGCAGACGCTCACGAACATCCAGAACGTCCTGGCGCGCTGGGCGAGCCAGTATCCCGTGCTCGACCAGACCGACCTCGCCAATCCGTCGTCGGGTGTGATTTCCGGAGTTGTCAGCGATGCCGTCGGATTCCTCAGCGGCTCGATCCTCAGCTACGTGCGGGGCGGCGGCACGCTGTTCATCGAGGGCGCGAGCGTCGTCGTCATGGCGCTCTATCTCGCGCGCCAACCGGCCTTGTATCGCGACGGGCTGATCTCGCTCTTCTCGCCGCGCCATCGCGTGATCGCGACGCGCGTGTTCGACGACGCGGCAGCCACACTGCGCGCCTGGGTCGTGGGACAGCTGATCGCGATGGCGGTCCTGGCCCTCCTCACCGCCATCGGGCTGTGGATTCTCGGCGTCCCGTATTGGCTGGCCTTCGGCATCTTCACGGGAATGGTCGCCATCGTGCCGTTCTTCGGCTCGCTGTTTTCGACCATTCTCCCGGCGCTCTTCGTGGTGGCGTCCGGAGACTGGGTGAAAGTTTTGCTGGTACTTTTACTTGGCGTCGTGGTCCATGTCTTTGAGGCGAACGTGATCGTGCCGCGCATCATGCAGCACGAAGTGAAGCTTCCCCCCGTGCTGACCATCGCCAGCGTGCTGATCATGGGCACACTGCTCGGCGCCGTCGGCCTGATCGTCGCAGTCCCGGTGCTCTGCGTGACGATGGTGTTGATCCGGCACATTTTGCACGGCCAGATTTATGGAGAACCGGGCCGCTCGAAACCCGCCGTCCTTGTTCCGACGGAGCCGTGGACGGGGGTCGAGCGTCGCCGCGTCGTGACCACCACCGCGAAATGACGACGCCGCAACATCGTTTTCTCATCATCGCCGACGGCGATTTTGGACCGCTGACGTCCAAGACCGCGAACTCGTGCATTCGCTATTTCCCCGAGCGTATCGTCGCCGTCCTCGATCGCAAGCAGGCGGGAAAGACCGCGCAAGACGTGCTCGGCTTCGGCGGCCGGATTCCGGTCGTCGGAGACTTTGAGCGCGGGATTGCCCAGGGCAAGGGCGCGACGGCGGTGCTCATCGGCATCGCGCCGGCGGGTGGGCGGTTGCCCGACGAATGGAAGGCGTGGCTGCGGACCGCGATCGAGCGAAAGCTCGAGATCTGGAGCGGCCTGCACACGTTCATCGGTGACGATCCGGAGCTCGGCCCGCTCGCGCGTGCCCGCGGCGTTCGCATCCTCGATGCGCGCAAACCGCCGCCGAATCTGCCGATCGCCGACGGCCGCGCAGCCGAAGTGGACGCGCTCGTCGTGCTGGCTGTCGGTACCGACTGCAACGTCGGCAAGATGACCGCGCAGCTCCAGCTGCGGGACGCGCTGGTGAAACGCGGCCACCGGACGAGCTTCGTCGCGACGGGACAGACCGGCATCTTCATCGAGGGGTGGGGGATTGCTGTTGATGCGGTGGTCGCTGACTTCATCGCCGGTGCTGCCGAGCAGATCACGATCCAGGGCGCGAAAGACAACGACATCGTGCTGGTCGAGGGACAGGGCAGCCTCATTCATCCCGGATACTCCGGTGTCACGCTCGGCCTGTTGCACGGGAGCTGCCCCGACGCGCTGATCCTGTGCCATCAGGCGACCCGTGAATGGATCGGCGATTACCACGGCCGCGAGCCTTGGGTGAAGATTCCGTCGTACAGCGAGATGGTCGAGATCTACGAACGCGCCGCGCATCCCGTGCATCCGACCAAGGTGATCGGGATCTGTCTGAACACGTATGACATGACTGAGCAGGCCGCGCGCGAAGCGGTCGCTCGTGCCGCCGAAGAGACCGGGCTGCCGGCGACCGATCCCGTGCGTTTCGAAGCCGACGCGCTGGTGGACGCGATCATCGGAGCGCGCGCGACGATTTGATTCGTGCCGCGGCGGATCGGTACCGATCGCCGCTCGTTCTTCCTGTATCATCGCGGCATGCGATTCCCGCGCCGCGTCTATGCCGAAGTCTTGGGTTTAGCCCCGCGCCTGCTGCGCACGCGTTTCGGCGCCGCCTTGCTACTGCTTGCGCTGATTCTCATCTGGCTGGAATCCCGTGGGCTCGATCCTCGCACCACGGTGCTGCAGTCGGGCGCGCTCAGCGCCGTCATCGGAGCGGCTTGGGTGGCGGGCAACGCGCGCGACCGGGCCGCGCTGGCCACCGCGCTCACGCATCCAACGACACCGCTTGCCATCGCGACTGGGCGCTGGATGGCTGTCGTGCTCCCGGCCGCGCTGCTCACCACGCTCTGTACGGCGATCACCGGCACGCCGGTATCCGCGGCGGCTGCCGGTGTGCTTACCGCTGCGGCCGTCGGCGCGTTCGCGCTGGCGATCGTGCTGGCGCTGGGAAGTGGGGCAGCGATCACCCTCTTCCTCTTTATGGCGATTGCCGGGGCGGTCGCGCCGGAGCAACTCGTCGGCCTGGCACACCCAGGCATGGCGCGGCTCGCGGCCGCCAGCGCGCTCGAGCTTGGGCCGGCGCTCTGGCACTATCGTGACGTGGCGACTGGAGATTGGGCCGCGATGCTGCACGCATTCGCCTGGACCGGCCTCGGAATCCTGTTTGCCAGCGCCGTTGTCGCTCGCCATCGCACCGATGACTGAGGCTGACCGCCGATGACGGATTACGCGCTCACGATCTGCAACGTCTCCTGCCGGTTCCCGCGCGCGCCGCAGCGCGGCGGGCTGAGCGACATCTCGCTGGCACTGGTGCCAGGCGAAATCACCGGCATCGCGGGTCCGGGCGGCGCGGGCAAGAGCACGCTGCTCCAGATCGCGGCGGGATGCCTGCGGCCGCCACGCGGAGAAGCGCGGGTGTGTGGAGTGCGAGCCACCGATCCAGCGGCGCGAGCGCTCGTTGGGTACGCGCGCGAAGCGGCCGCCTATCCACCGTCCCTCACCGTTGGCGAGGTGCTGATGTATTACGCGCGACTTCACGCCGACGGAGGCGACGAGCCGGCGGCGCGTCGGCTCGTGCGCGAAGCATTTGACAGCGCCGGACTCGGCGCCGCCGCTGACCTCCATATCAGCGCCCTGTGCCGGGCGGATCTCCGCCGGCTCGCGCTGGCGCAGGCGACACTTGGCCGCCGGCAAGTCCTGGTACTGGATGAGACGTTGTCCGATCTCGATGCGGTGACCCGTCGCGATCTGCGCGGTCGTATCGCCGCACTCGCGGCCGACGGCGTCGCTGTGCTCATCGCCTCCCGCGACCCAGGAGTGCTCGAGCGTCTCGCGGCGCGCGTCTTGATCCTGCGCGAGGGCCGCATCGTCCGCGCCGGTCCGGTACCAACATTGGTGGGCGAACGCGTGCTCGAAGTCATTCTCGACGCCCCGCCGCGCGAAGCGCCTCCCGGATTTCGGATCACGGAGTCGGGAATCGAGGCGTCGCTCAGCGGGAGAACAGTGGAGGCCGCGCTCGCGCTATGCCGGGCTCACCGCCTTCCCGTACGTGCATCGCGTGTGCGCGTGAAGTCTCTGGAGGATGTCGTGCTGGAAACCCACGACACCCACTAGTACGTTTCGCCGTCAATGACGGCGCCAGTGTCTCTCTTCAACACGCTGACCCGGCGAGTGGAGCCGCTGCGGCCGCTCGCCCCGCCGCGCGTCACGTTGTACACCTGCGGTCCCACGGTCTGGAATTACGCGCACATCGGCAACTTCCGCACATTTTTGTTCGAGGACCTGCTGCGTCGTTGGCTCGAGCGCTCGGGCTACGATGTCTTCCACATCATGAATCTCACCGACGTGGACGACCGCACCATCAAGGCCGCGCGCCAGGCCGGCAAGAAGCTGACGGAGCATACCGCGCCGTTTACCCAGGCCTTCTTCGAGGACCGCGATTATCTGCGAATCAAACCGGCGCACATCTACACACCGGCAACCGAGTACATGCCGCAGATGATTGCCCTCGTGGCGAAGCTGCTCGAGCGAGGCGTCGCATATAGAGGAGAGGACGGCTCGGTTTACTTCGCGATCGCGAAGTTTCCGTCTTACGGCAGGCTCTCGCAGCTGGACAAACGCGAGATCAGAGTCGGGGCGCGGGTGGCGAGCGACGAGTACGCGAAGGGCGACCCGAGCGATTTCGCCCTCTGGAAGAAAGCGGATGCCGAGGATGAGGCCGTGGGCGCGGCGTGGGACGCGCCATTCGGGCGCGGGCGTCCCGGCTGGCA
>DASZNX010000196.1:0-13534 GCA_035551075.1 Gemmatimonadales bacterium
GCGCTATGCTGACACGCCGCGCGACCACCGTTCCGTTCGAGTGCGTCGTGCGCGGCTACATCTCCGGCTCGGCATGGGCGGAGTACCAGCAGTCGGGGACGCTTGCGGGTGAGCCGATGCCGAAAGGTCTCGTAGAAAGCGCGCGACTCGATCCGCCGATCTTTTCGCCGGCGACAAAGGCCGAGCAGGGCCACGACGAGAACGTCACATTCGATCACGTCGCGCGCGCGCTAGGCAGATCCACGGCCGAGCGGCTCCGCCAGGCGAGTCTCGGTCTCTACGAGGCGGGCCGGGCGTACGCCGCCGAACGGGGCATCATCATCGCGGATACCAAATTCGAATTCGGCACGACCGCGAGCGGCGAGCTCATCGTGATCGATGAGATCCTGACTCCCGACTCGTCGCGCTTCTGGCCCGCCGACCGGTACCAGCCAGGACGTGGGCAGCCCAGTTTCGACAAACAACCGCTGCGCGACTACCTCGCCGAGTTGAAGAAGCAGGGAAAATGGAATGGCGAGGCTCCGCCGCCTCCGCTCCCGCCCGAAGTCGTGACGGCGACGAGCGCGCGCTACCGGGACGCGTACGCCCGAATTACGGGGAAAGAATTGGAGTGAGGATTGCTCCCGAAGGATGGCCATTTATTGCGGCGGCATGGATCATCACGATCGCGGTCGCATTCTGGTTGTGGCCCCTCGCGGCGATTTTCGCGCTCGTCGCGCTCTGGGTCGTGGCGTTCTTTCGTGATCCGATTCGACCCGGACCGCGCGGCGACCGGTACGTGGTCGCGGCCGCCGAAGGCCACGTGGTTCACGTCGTCGAGACCGATGAGCCGATGTACGTGAAAGAGCGATCGGTTCGCATCTCGATTTTCCTGTCCGTCTTCAACGTCCATGTGAACCGCTATCCGATCGACGGGACGGTGGAGTTGCTACAGTACAATAAAGGAAAGTTCCTGCATGCCGCCGGCGAGAAGGCGAGTCTCGACAACGAGCAGTCCTCAATCGGCATCCTCGGCCCACATGGGCGCGTGCTCGTGCGCCAGATCGCAGGGCTCATCGCCCGGCGGATCGTGACCGATGCCAAGCCCGCCGAACGGGTCAACCAGGGCGCCCGGTTGGGGCTCATCCGCTTCGGCTCGCGCACCGATGTATTCCTTCCGCTTTCCGCACGGCCCGTGATCAAGGTCAAGCCGGGTGACTTCGTGCGTGTGGGCGGCACCGTGCTCGCGGAGTATCCATGAGACCGCCACCACTGCCGCTCCGGCGAGTCGTCATCGTCGTCCCCAGTCTTTTCACGCTCTTCAATCTGTTCTTTGGGATCTGGGCCATGGTGCTCGCCACGCGCGGCGAGTTCTATCGCGCCGGCTGGTTTATCGTATTCGCCGGAATTCTCGACACACTCGACGGACGGGTGGCGCGAATTTCCGGGACGGGGACGCGCTTCGGCGCCGAGCTCGACAGCCTGGTGGACATCGTGAGCTTCGGCGTCGCGCCTGCCTTCCTCATGTATCAGGTGGAATTCGCGGGCGGGGGCGGAGCGGCCTGGATCTTCTGCTACTTCTACGTCATGGCGGCGGCGATTCGTCTGGCACGCTTCAACGTCACGCAGGCGGGCCGGGCCAAATCCTACTTCATCGGCCTGCCGTCGCCTGCGGCGGGCATGACCCTCGCCACGTACTACCCATTCACGCAGACGGAGCTGTACGGCTCCGTGCATGGGCTGTCCTGGCACCTGTTGCTCACATTTCTGATGATCGCGCTCACGATCCTGATGGTGAGCAACGTCCACTACCCCACCCTGCCGCGCGCCGGGTTCCGCACGGCCAGCGGACTATTGGGCCTTCTCCTGATAGTTGTTATCCTGGTATTCGGAATCTGGAAGCACGACGAGTTCCTGTTTCCCTTGGGGCTGGTGTACGTGACCTACGGCGTCGTGCGGGCGATTGTGTTGGGGTTCTTCGCGGCCCCGGCCGAGGACGAGGAGGCCGAAATAGCCGGTCCTATCGTGATCGACGAAACCACGCAGATGTACCGCGGCACCGGCGGGACAGGGGGCGGGCCGCGCCGTCCGGGCGCGGCATGAGCGCCTACACAGTCGAGATCCGCGTCATGCCACGGGCTGCGTTACTCGACCCGCAGGGTCAGGCGGTCCGGCATGCGCTCCACTCCCTGGGATTCGGGGACGTGGCGAGCGTGCGGGCGGGCAAGCATCTGGTGCTCCAGGTCCAGGCGGCGACGCGCGAAGAAGCCGCGGCCAAAGCCCGCACGATGTGCGATCGCCTGCTCGCCAACCCCGTCACCGAGGATTACGAATGCAGCGTGTCGCCGTAGTCGTCTTCCCCGGCTCGAACTGTGACGCCGACACGCTGGACGCAGCGCGCGCCGCCGGGTCCGAGGCCTACTACGTGTGGCATCGCGATACCGACCTGCAGCAGGCCGATGCGGTGATTCTTCCCGGGGGCTTCAGTTACGGGGACTATCTGCGGTCGGGCGCGATCGCGCGATTTTCACCCGTGATGCGCGCGGTCACGGCGTACGCGCATGCGGGTGGACCCGTGCTCGGGATCTGCAACGGCTTCCAAGTTCTGTGCGAGGCGGGACTGTTGCCCGGGGCGCTGATGCGCAACGCCGGCCTGAAGTTTCTGTCGCGGCCGGTCAAGGTACGAGTCGAAACGTCGGACACGCCCTTCACGAACCGCTACCAGCCGGGCGAAGAGCTGAGGCTGCCGATCGCCCATGGGGATGGCCGCTATGTCGCGGATGCGAGGGCGGCGGCTGAGCTCGAGGCGAATGCCCAAATTGTCTTGCGCTACGTCACAGAGAACCCGAACGGTTCCACGCACGATATCGCCGGCATCTGTAATGCCGGCCGGAACGTGGTGGGGATCATGCCACATCCCGAGCGCCGGAACGCGTTGGTTTTGGGTGGGCAGGACGGCGCCCGCGTTTTCCTCTCTCTGGAGGCTCGCAATGCGACGCAGCACGCTGGCGATATGCGCGCTGTTGACGGTCGCCACCTTAGGGTGTGAGCAGGTCAACCTCGCGAAGGCGAAGGTGAAGCTGGCGTGGGACAAGCTGCGCGGCCGTGCGACCGCGACGCAGCCCGCTCCGCCGCCCGCGCGTCCGGCGGCGGATACCGCCACTGCGGGAGCGACTCGCGTCGTGGCGAAGCAGGAGCAAACGGCTCGTCCACCCAAGCCGCCGTCAATGCCGTCGGGGAACGCACCGCTTACCCGTGACGTCCCCTATCACTCCGTCGACACGGGGACGGTGGCGCCCGGCATGTCGGAGCGCGAAGTCTACGAGACATGGGCGGCGCCGGCCGCGGTCCGTCGCATTGGCGAGTACACGTACCTCTTCTTCCGCAACGGCTGCGAGTACACCTGCGGCACGATGGATGTCGTGACGCTCAAGGATGGGCATGTCGTCGACGCGATCGTGCGGTGGGATGGTCATCGCTACTCCGGCGAGTCTTCGTCACCGCCGGGACGCGTGCCGTTCGCCAATCCCCCCGGCGACACGTTGCAAATGCCGGCGCCGCGGCCGCCCGCACCGCCGCCGGCGCCGCCACCCGCGCCATGACGCACGACCCACGGCACAAGAACGAGGACGAATACTTCGCCCGGCGCGACGCGGAGCTGCTGCGCCAGCAGCGCGAGACGGCGAGAAAGAGCGCCGCGGAGCTCGAGCGCCGGACGCACTTCATGAAGTGTCCCAAGTGCGGGTACGATCTGATCACCGGCGACTGGGATGGCGTTCAGATCGAGCAGTGCACGAACTGTCACGGCATCTGGTGTGATGCGGATGAGGTGAAAGCGATCCTCAAGATGCCGACCCCACCGAACATCCTCGCGCGCGTCTTCCGCGCGGTTGCGAAGGGCGTCACGCGATCGTGAGCGATCCCAGAATCACCCCCGAGCTGGTGCAGGAACACAACCTTACAACCGAAGAGTACGAACGGATCGTCGCGATGCTCGGCCGGACGCCTACGTTTCCGGAGCTGGGCATCTTCTCGGCATTGTGGAGTGAGCACTGCTCCTATAAGCACTCACGCCCGATCCTGAAAACGTTGCCCACCACCGGCCCGCAGGTCGTCCAGGGACCGGGCGAGAATGCCGGCGTGCTGCGTCTGCCCAACGGATGGGCGGTCGCGTTCAAGATCGAGTCGCACAACCACCCCTCGGCGGTGGAGCCCTATCAGGGCGCCGCGACGGGCGCGGGCGGAATTTTGCGCGACGTGTTCACGATGGGCGCGCGCCCGGTGGCCTTGCTCAATAGCCTGCGGTTCGGGCCGCTCGACGAGCCACGGAACCGGTACCTGTTCGCCGGCGTGGTGCGCGGCATCGGCGACTACGGCAACTGCGTCGGCGTTCCGACGCTCGGCGGCGAAGTCGACTTCGCGCCGAGCTATTCGGGCAATCCGCTGGTGAACGCGATGTGCGTGGGCGTCCTGAAGGAGAACGATCTGATCAGAGCCGCCGCGCACGGGATCGGCAACGTGCTCATCGCCATGGGTTCGAGCACCGGCCGCGACGGCATCCACGGCGCGTCATTCGCGTCCGAAGAGTTGACCAAGGAAAGCGAGCGGCGCCGCCCGCAGGTTCAGGTGGGCGATCCCTTCACCGAAAAGCTCTTGCTCGAGGCAAGTCTCGAGCTGATCGCGTCCGGCCATATCGTGGCGATTCAGGACATGGGGGCCGCCGGACTCACGTCCTCATCCGCGGAAATGGCGGCGCGCGGCGGCGTCGGCGTGGAGATCGATCTCTCCAAGGTTCCGACGCGCGAGCCGGGCATGACGCCATATGAGATCCTGCTCTCCGAGTCGCAGGAGCGGATGCTGGTCGTCGCGAAGGCGGATCGGGTGCGCGAGGTCCAGGCAATCGCCGCCAAATGGGAATTGAACGCGACGCCGATCGGCACAGTCACGGGTGACGGGATGTACCGCTGTCTCTGGGACGGCAAAGTCGTCGTCGAGATTCCGGGCCAACGACTCGTGGAGGACTGTCCGGTTTATTATCCCGACGCGAAGGAAGATCCGCGGATCGTGGAACTCCGGGCCGCTTCTCCGACGCACGACTCACGCCGCACGCCGACCCAAGCGCTGCTGGATCTTCTCGACTCACCGTCCGTGGCCAGTAAGAGATGGGTTTTCGAACAATACGATTCGACGGTCCAGGCGAGTACGGTGATCGCTCCGGGTGGCGATGCGGGCGTTCTACGCGTGCGGCACGAGTCATTTGGCATCGCCGTGAAAACCGATTGCAACAGCCGCTACGTCTCACTCGATCCGTACGAGGGCGGTAAAGCCGCCGTGGTCGAAGCCGCCCGCAATGTCGCGTGCACCGGCGCGCGTCCGCTCGGTATCACCAACTGCCTCAACTTCGGGAGTCCCGAACGCCCGGAGATTTTCTATCAATTTCGCGAAGCGGCGCGCGGCATTGCGGACGCGTGCCGGGCGTTGGGCACGCCGGTGACCGGTGGCAATGTGTCCTTCTACAATGAAAGTCCAACGGGCGCAGTCGATCCGACGCCGGTCATCGGGATGGTGGGGTTGCTGCCACGGGTCGAGCGCGCTGTGCCGAGTCACGGGCGCGCGGCGGGAGACATCGTCTACGTCCTCGGCGAGACGCGGGACGAGCTGGGCGCGTCAGCGTACTGGGAGGTCTGTCACGACTTCATCGGCGGTCAGCCTCCGAAAGTCAATCTCGAGGCCGAGCGCCGGCTCATTTCCCTGCTCGTCACGGCCGCCGACCGTGGTCTTTTCCGCTCCGCCCACGATTGCTCGCACGGTGGCCTCGGTGTAGCCCTCGCCGAAGTCGCCATGGGTGGACCTTACCAAGAATTCGGCTATGGTCTGGATATCGATCTCACGACGAACGACGCACGACGCACGACGCACGGTCTTTCGTCGCACGCGATTCTGTTCAGCGAAAGCCAGGGGCGCGCCGTAATCACCTGTTCCCCCGACCGCGCCTCCGCGGTTCAGGCGCTGGCGGGCGAATTGGGCGTTCCAGCCTCGCGGATCGGCACGGTCGGTGCCATCGATGGCGCCTTCCGCATCGCGCTGCGAGACGGGACGATCGATCAGCCGGTCGCGCGGCTGAGAGAAGTATATTTCGGCGCGATTCCTCGACGCATGGGAGACTGACCGAGCAATGTGCGGTATCATCGGTGTGGCGGGCGTTCCGGACGCCGCCCGCGTCACATATCTGGGCCTCTACAGCCTGCAGCACCGCGGCCAGGAGTCGGCCGGCATGGTCGCTGTCGATGGCGCCGGCGTGGCCCGCGCCCATCGCGGTATGGGACTCGTCTCCGATGTCTTTGGCGAGGCGGTGCTGACAGGACTACCGGGCGACGTCGCGATCGGCCATACGCGCTACTCGACGGCCGGCTCCTCGGTGCTGGCCAACGCCCAACCGATTCTCGCCGGCTACCACGAAGGGCCGCTCGCGCTCGCGCACAACGGCAACCTGACCAACGCGGCCGCGCTGCGCTCGGACCTTGTCGCGAAGGGCTCGATCTTCCAGACATCATCGGACAGCGAGGTCCTGATTCACCTCATCGCGCGGTCCGAGGCGCGTGAGCCCGAGGATCAGCTGCTCGACGCGTTGGAGCGGGTCGAGGGCGCGTACTCGCTCGTCGTCACGATCGGCCGGACGCTCTATGCGATCGTGGACCCGCGCGGTTTCCGGCCGTTGTGGCTCGGCAAGCTGGGGAATGGCTACGTCGTGGCGTCCGAGACCTGCGCGTTCGATCTGATCGGCGCGACCACCGTGCGCGAGCTTCAGCCCGGCGAGTTCATTCGCATTCAAGGGTCGCCACCCGAGGTCGATCGCCTGCCCTCCTTGCCGGCCAAGCCGCATCGTCGCTGCATCTTCGAGCTGGTCTATTTCAGCCGGCCCGACAGCACGATCTTCGGTCGCTCGGTGGATCGCGTCCGTCGCGCGCTCGGCCGGGAGCTGGCGCGCGAACATCCGGCACCCGGCGCAGACTGCGTGTTCTCCGTTCCTGATTCCTCCAACGCAATGGCACTCGGCTTCGCCGAGGAGTCAGGGCTCAAGCTCGAGCACGCGCTGATTCGCAATCACTATGTCGGCCGCACGTTCATCAATCCGACGCAGGCGTCGCGTAACGCGAAGGTCAAAATCAAATTCAATCCCGTTCGCGAGGTTCTCGAGGGGAAGAAGGTTGTCGTCGTCGATGACTCACTGGTTCGTGGCACGACCAGCCGCGAGCTCGTCCAGATGATTCGGCAGGCTGGCGCAAAGGAAGTCCACTTCCGCGTGGCCTCCGCGCCGATCACGGGGCCCTGCTACTACGGGATCGACACGCCGACCAAGTCGGAGCTCATCGCCTCGAGCCATTCACTCGAAGCGATCCGCAACCACCTCGGCGTCGAGACGCTTGGCTATCTCTCGCTCGAGGGCATGCTGCGCGCGATGGGGGGCGACCGGAGCGAATTCTGCCATGCCTGCTTCTCGGGGGACTATCCCACGCCCATTCCCGCAGACTCGGCGCAGTCTCGTCAGGCCGCGCCGTTACAGGTGACGATGGCGGTCTGAGCCGCGCCGCCGTTCCTGGCTGTGCCCCTACCGCTGAGGCTGTCCGGGCTCCATAATCGCCATATGTCGGTTGAGCGTCACGTCTACTTCTTCGGCAACGGCCGCGCCGATGGCTCCGCCGCCATGCGCGACATCCTCGGCGGCAAAGGCGCCGGACTCGCGGAGATGGCGAATCTGGGACTGCCCGTCCCTCCCGGCTTCACGATCTCCGCCAAGCTGTGCATCGATTACGTCGAACAAGGCACCTTCCCACCGGCGCTGCGCGCCGAGGTCGACCGGCATCTCAAGCATCTCGAGCGCGTCACGAAAAAAGGCTTTGGCGATCCCAAGAATCCGCTGCTCGTGTCGGTGCGCTCGGGCGCGGCCGTGTCGATGCCGGGCATGATGGAGACGATTCTCAACCTCGGCCTGAATGATGACACGGTCGAAGGCTTGATCGCCGGTTCCAAGAATCCGCGCTTCGCCTACGACTCGTACCGGCGCTTCGTGCAGATGTACGGCGACGTCGTGTTCGATCTCGGCAAAGAACCGTTCGAGCACGAGCTCGAGAAGGCCAAAGCGCGCCGCAAGGTCAAGCGCGATATCGATCTGCCCGCGGACGATCTGCACGACCTGGTGCACGACTTCAAGACGATCGTCAAGAAGAAAACCGGTCATCCGTTCCCCGACGATCCACAGCAGCAGCTCTGGGGCGCGATCGAAGCCGTCTTCAAGAGCTGGAATACGCGGCGCGCGAAGGATTACCGGCAGGTGCACGGCATTCCCGACAGTCTCGGCACCGCCGTGAACATCGTCGCGATGGTGTACGGCAACATGGGCGACGACTGCGGCACCGGCGTCGCGTTCACGCGCGACTGCCGCACCGGCGAGAATGTCTTGAACGGCGACGTGCTGACCAACGCGCAAGGCGAGGACGTGGTCTCGGGCGCGCGCACGCCCGAGCCGATCGAGAAAATGAAGAAAGGCAAGCTCGCCAAGATCTACCGCGAGCTCGAGAGGCTGGCGAGCAAACTCGAGAAGCATTTCAAGGACGTGCAGGACGTCGAGTTCACCTTCGAGCACGGCCAGATGTACATGCTCCAGACGCGGCGCGCGCAGCGGACCGGGATCGCGGCCGTTCGCATCGCCGTCGAAATGGTGGACGAAGGGTTGATCACCGAAGATGAGGCGATCCAGCGAGTCCCGCCGCAGGACCTCGACCAGCTGTTCCATCCGATGGTCGATCCCAAGGCCAGCGTCACGGTCCTGGCGAAGGGCCTTCCGGCCTCGCCTGGGGCAGCGACCGGTGAGGTGGTCTTCGACGCGGACGAGGCGGAAGCTCTCAAGAAAAAAGGTCACGATGTCATTCTCGTGCGCCCTGAGACGTCGCCCGAGGACTTCCACGGCATCGTCGCGGCGCGCGCCGTGCTCACCGCGCGTGGCGGGATGACCAGTCACGCCGCGGTTGTCGCGCGCGGCATGGGCAAGACGTGTGTCGTCGGCGCCAAAGAGCTCGACGTGGATCCTGGCGCCGGGAAGTTCCGGGTAAACGGGCGACAGGTGAAGCGCGGCCAGGTCATCACGGTCGACGGCACGACGGGCCGCGTGATCCTCGGCGCGGCAAAGCTGGTGACGCCGAAGGTCGGCAAAGAGTTCGAGCGGCTGATGGATTGGGCCGACAAGAAACGCCGGCTGCGTGTGCGCGCGAACGCGGACATTCCCGCCGACGCACGGCGGGCGCGCGAATTCGGCGCGGAAGGGATTGGACTCTGCCGCACCGAGCACATGTTTTTCGAGGGCGACCGCATCACGCTGATGCGGGAGATGATCGTCGCCGCGGACGAAGCGGGCCGCCGCAAGGCTCTGGCCAAGCTGCTGCCCATTCAGCGCGGCGACTTCGAGGGAATCTTCGAGGTGATGGATGGGTTGCCGGTCACGATCCGGCTGCTCGATCCGCCGCTGCATGAGTTCCTGCCGCATACGCGCGAGGAAATCGCGGCGCTCGCCAAACATGCGAAAGTGGCGCCCGCGCAGCTCACGAAACTGATCGAATCGCTTCGCGAGGCAAACCCGATGCTCGGCCATCGCGGGTGCCGCCTGGGCATCACGTACCCCGAGATCACCGAGATGCAGGCGCAGGCGATCTTCGAGGCCGCGGGCCACGTCGCAAGCCGCGGCAAGAAGGTTACCGTCGAAATCATGGTTCCGCTGGTCGCGGATGTGCGCGAGCTGATGAATCAGACCGCGATCATCCGGCGCGTGGCGCAAGAGGTCTTTCACCGCGAGGGGCGCGCCGTCCCGTACCTCATCGGCACGATGATCGAGCTCCCGCGCGCCGCCGTCACCGCCGACGAGATCGCGAAGGAGGCGGAGTTCTTCTCCTTTGGGACGAACGACCTCACGCAGACGACCTTCGGGCTATCGCGCGACGATGCGGGCCGGTTCCTGCCGTTCTATGTGGAGCACGGGCTCCTGTCCGAGGACCCGTTCCAGTGCCTCGATCAGCAGGGCGTCGGTAAGCTCGTCGAGATGGCGGTGAAGCTCGGCAGGAAGACGCGGCACGATCTCAAAATCGGAATCTGTGGCGAGCATGGCGGTGAGCCGAGCTCGGTGAAATTCTGCCATCGGGTCGGGATGAACTACGTGTCGTGCTCGCCGTTCCGGGTGCCGATCGCCCGCCTCGCCGCGGCCCAGGCGGCGCTAGAGGAGGCGGGCGTCGTCAGTCGGACGAAGGCTACTGTTTAGTCATCATCCCCAGGAACAACGTTGGGGCCGCCATAATCATCAGGCAGATCACATAGACGAGCGCCGTCACGACAATCGACACGCCGCGTGATGTGCCATGAGTAATCGACACGCCCGTTCCCGTCAGCCACACGCCCCACGCAGAAAACGGATTGATGCCGTTCAGCACGGTGCCGAGGTACAATCCCGCGCCGGGGACGAGTAAATCGAGACCGAGCGGCGCGCGCAGATCCGCGAAGCCGGTAATCGCGGCCTTTCCCCGCACCATGAGCACGATGGTGCCGACCGCCGAGAAGAGCACGTAGGTCGCGCACGAATAGGCGAGGACGCTGAGCAACGTCTTGAACCGCGCCTGCGTGCCGGTGAGCGAGACGCCGATCCAGAGCATTCCCGCTCCGATGGCGAGAAAGAGCAGCACGCCCAGCGGCGTCAGGATGAGACCCACGACTCCACCGCCCGCCCCGCGATTGCCCATCCGTGCCGCCTGCTCGGGCGTGAGCGTGGCCTTGAACGCGTCCATGGCGGCTTGTTGGTACGGCCGCGCCAAGACAGTGAAGACGATCAAGGCGATCGACAACACGATCCACGGTCCCAGGACGCGTGCGCGCTCCTTCACGCGCCCGAACACGGCCTCGGGTTCATGCAGCACGTTGAACATATCAGCGATGTCGCTGAGGACGTTGCCGGTTCCGGGCGAGGTCGATGGTTGTGCGGCGGTTCCCATTAGTGCTCCGGTCAAGAGGATTCGGCGCCCAATCTACGCCGTCAGTGCGTTTCCTGCAGCACTGCAACCGGCGCTTTGAGCTGCGAGCCCGGTACTCCCGCCATCTTTTCGCGCAACCACTGGCGCTGCCGATTCAGCGCGATCACGAGCCAATCGCCGCGAAGCGCCGTCGCCTGCGCGACGCGCTCCACCAGCACCTGCTCCTCGGCCTGATTGTCCGTGCCGCGCTCGCTCCACCAGTGCACGACGCCAAGCACGTAGAACGGCTCGTCCGGCAGGAGATTGACCTCTTTCGTTACGATGAATGCTTCGACGACATCCTTGAGCCCGGCGAGCACGGCGCGAATGCGCTCGATTTCACTGTCCGGCAGCCCGTGCGGCAGGAGACGATCTTCCCGTCTGACGTCCTGGCGCTCGGGAGCGGCTCGTCGCAGTAAATCGATGCGCTCCCACCAGCGGCGCCGGTACTCGGCGGCATCGGCGACGTGGCCGGCGCTCTCGTGATAGAGCCAGAGGCGCTCCAAACCCGCGGCGATCGCGTGCGCGTCGCGTCGCATGGCGCGCTCGATGTGGTCGACGCCCGCTGCATCGTCGCGCTCGAGCAGAATCTCGCCCAGCGTGAAATTCGCCGCCGCGTGGTCGGGATCGCGCGTCAGCACTTCGCGCAGCGCATCGACCGCCGCTTCCGGGCCGTGCAGCTGCAACGTCAGCTGCGCACGTTCTGATGCTTCCGACACAGTGATTGGACCCGCCAGCGCCTTCGACGTGAGCTCGGCGAGCCGCTGCTGGGTCTTCTGGTCGGCTTCATGTTTCCGGCGCCATCCTTGCGCGACGAAATCTCGCCAGCTCTGCTCCACTGCGTCGCTGAGCGATGCTCGCGCGTTGCCGAGCAGTACATCCGCGGCGCACGCGTCGCCGGCGGAAGGGCCGGACGTAGGATCGGGCGCGCTGACGCCGAGCGCCGCCAGACGCTCGGTCAGGCTGGGATGTGTGTCGTCGGTCGCGGCCGTCTGATTCAACGCCATGGCGAGCCAGCGCCGCGCATCCTCGACCGGCAGAGCCGTGCGGGCGGTCTCGCGCAGCTCGGAGAACACGCCGCTCGGCGGCTGGTCGAGGTCGACCGCGCGGCGCGCGACATGCGGCCAGAACGACCGCTGGATGCGCGCCCCCTGGAGCGAAATCGCGACGAGCGCGCGTCCCATGAGATCGGGGCTGGTGAGTTGCGCGGCCTGGCGATCGGCATCGTACTCCTGCTCACGCGCCAGCACGAACGAATACGCATTGAAGTACGGCGCCCACCACTTGAGGAACCAGTCGAAGACTCGATAGCCGAGGCGATGCGACCGCTCGAGTTGGCTCATCAGCCGCATCCAGGCCATCCGGATCCGATAGATCCACGAGCCAAACCGGCCGTGCGCGCGCGAAAGATGACCCAGCTCGTGAGCGAGCACGGCCCGAAATTCCTCGAGCGACAGCGCCTCGAGCATGGGCAAGCCGATCATGAGCCAGTTCTCATACCACCCGAAGGGGCCGAGTCGTGGCCGCTGCGATACCGCGGCATTGAAGTCGTCAGTCAGGAGCACGCGATGAAATCGTGGGGTCTCGAGTGAGGTGGTGAGCTCGTCGATCAAGGCGAACAGCGCGGGCACGTCGCGCCGCTCGAGGGGGACGCCGGTCGGTGGTGGAAATTTCACCCACAGAGCACGCAGGATCGCGCCGATCACGAGCAGCACCGCGATGCCCAACTTGCCGACAACGAAGGCCGCACCGGTCGCGGAGAACAGCACGAGCACGAGCAACGCCAGAATAAGGAGGCACACGATCAGGACGGTCCAGACATAGGCGTAGCCCAGCAGCGCGAGCGCCCCAACCCGGAACCGATAGGCGGTCCGGTTCGTGCGCGCGTACTGCTCGACCCGCGCGACCAGATCGTGAAATTCCTGGCTCGTCATGATGCAATCGTGAGGGAATGCAACGGGAAACGTAGCGTGATTTTTGGGTTCCCGTTTCCCGATGGGCCAACAGCCCTTCCCAGTTTCTCAGTGGTGATGTAGCCTAGAGCAATACGGAAGGGACTCCCTATGTTTCCTTCGCTTGTTGTGACGATTGGTGTGTTGGTGCAGGCCGCAGGCAATCCCCAGCCAGCAGCAGCGACGCCCGCACCTGAAGCGGTCCGCGTCTGGCGCACCGACTCCATTGCCTATGTCCAGCTCCGGCAGCCGGGCCATCTCGTCGTCTTGCACGTCGACGCGATCGGTCGCATCGGGGTCCTGTTCCCCGAAGCCCCCTGGGACAGCACAGCGGTGGCGGCGACTGCACCGGTTGCGGTCGATTTGCCGCCGGAAGCGCAGGGCAATCCCGCAACCATCGTGGCCGTTCGGTCCCGCTGGCGCTTCGATTTCGAGGCGATCCGATCGGGAATCGATTGGAATTACGACGCCCTACTGCTGCAGCCGACCTCGGGCGATCCGCTTGGCGCGCTGCTCGACATCGCTGACCGCATCACCGGCGGCCGGCCGTACGAC